>CANFTU010000053.1 GCA_947450005.1 Comamonadaceae bacterium
AACTGCTTGCGACGGCGCGCGCCGTGCAAACCGATCTTCTTACGCTCAACCTCGCGGGCATCACGGGTCACGAAACCAGCTTGGCTCAACGCTGGCTTGAGTGCCGCGTCATAGTCAATCAGCGCTCGGGTGATGCCGTGACGGGTTGCGCCGGCCTGACCGGATTCGCCGCCGCCAGCCACATTGACCATGATGTCAAAAGTTTCAGCGTGGTTGGTCAAAAACAGGGGTTGCTTGCAAATCATGATCGAAGTCTGGCGCCCAAAAAACGCCTCGATGTCTTTGCCATTGATCGTGATCTTGCCGGAGCCTTTTTTGATGAAAACGCGGGCCACGCTGGACTTGCGGCGGCCGGTTCCATTGTTCCATTCACCGATCATGAGGTCACTCCTGGAATTTCCAGCACTTTGGGCTGTTGGGCGGTATGGGGATGCTCAGCACCGCCATAGACCTTGAGTTTTTTGATCATGGCGTAGCCCAACGGGCCTTTTGGCAACATGCCTTTGACAGCCTTTTCCAGGGCACGGCCGGGAAACTTGGCTTGCATGTCACGGAAGTTGGTCGCCGTGATACCACCCGGGTAGCCGGAATGGCGGTAGTAAATTTTGTCCAGAGACTTGGCACCGGTCACGCGCAGTTTGGCTGCGTTGACGACCACAATGTAGTCTCCGGTATCGACGTGAGGCGTGTAAATGGCCTTGTGTTTGCCGCGCAAACGGAGAGCAACTTCGCTGGCTACTCTACCGAGGACCTTATCGGTCGCGTCAAGCACAAACCACTCGTGCACGACCTCAGCGGGTTTGGCGCTGAAAGTTGACATGAGTTTCTCTCTTTAAGGGAGGGTTTGCCGGGCTCTTTTCCACGGTCGGCGCTCCACTAGCGGGAGCCTCTTAGGTGGGGAATGAAACTTCGCCGCGGAGCCACAAAAGCGCTGCGAAGCCAAAGATTATACAAATCCGCAGAGGCGCGGGCCTGGCCGACGCCAAACCGGCCACCTCAGGCCTCAGTCGATGTATTCCTTTGCGGCACTGATTACCGGGCCCCACTTGGCAATCTCGGAGGCTACAAATTTCTTGTGGTCAACCGGATCCGTACGGTGATCGGTGATGATGACAGCGCCGAGGGCCTCTTGCTTGGCCATGAAATCCGGGTCTTTCAACGCTGCCTTCAGAGCGCCATTGATTTTTGCCATCACGTCAGCAGGCGTGCCCTTGGGCGCGTACAGACCGTGCCAAATGGTGACTTCGAACCCCTTGAGGCCCGCTTCCTGCATGGTTGGCAAATCTTTGAGTGCTGCGGTCGAGAGGCGCTTGGACGTCGTCACCGCGTAGGCGTTGACCTTCTTGGCATCGATCTGCTGCGTTGTGTTGGTGGTTTGGTCGCACATCAGGTCAATCTGTCCGCCAATCAAATCGGTCATGGCCGGAGCGGTACCTTTGTAAGGGATGGAGGTCATATCCGTCTGCAAGGCACTTTGGACCATCAGACCGCACAAATGCGACGCGGAGCCGATTCCGGCATTACCCAAATTGATCTTGCCTTTGTTTTGGCCGATCCAGCTCACCAGCTCTTTGAAGTTCTTGGCCGGCAGGGTGGGCCGGGAAATCAAGGTCATCGGCACTTCGTTGATCATGCCCAGATATTCAAAGTCACTTTCGACTTTAAATGGCATGTTGCGCAATTGGTTGGGCATCGATGCCATGGCGATGTGGTTCAGCAAAATGGTGTAGCCATCCGGCGCCGCTTTGGCAACCTTGTTGGAGCCGATAGAGCTGCCGGCACCCACCGTGTTGTCGACCACGATGGTCGCGCCGCCCAAGGGCTTGCGCATCGCTTCGGCCAAGTCACGCGCTACCCGGTCGGTAGGCCCACCCGCAGAAAACGGCACGACGATGGTGATGGTTTTAGAGGGATACGATTGAGCGAAAGCGACGGATGAAAACAGTCCAACGGCCAGAGCGGCGATGCGCATATTCATATGAGGTCTCCAATTTTCGGGTAGGCACAGTGTAGCTTTTCCCGCCGGGCGCCGACCGGCGGCTCAGTGGGGCCGGAACTAAGGATTTCCCTTAGCGGCCGGGCGACTACACACCCCAGACGATGGGCTCGTTGGCCTGCATACAGCGCCTGAGCATCGCCAGAAATGGGACCAGCCGCTGGCGCAGACTGACCACCCCGCGGGAGACAGGCTGCGGCTCACCGGCCTGAGCCGCCTGCGCACGCAGGCGGTCTTCGGTCGCGATAGCGTCCTCAATCGCTTGCAGCGCCCCGGGCATTTGCGCCACCGTCAGAATGCCCTGGATCTGCTGCTCCGGGAAATTCTTTTCCAGAATGGTGAGCAGCTGGCGCCCGTTGGCCTCGAGCATGATCAGGTCACCCGCAGCCTTGGACTTGAATTTGTAAATCATGCTCAGGCGTAGCTGCGCGCGTCTTCGATAACTTTGCCGTCATTGGGCAGGCTGCCGCTGGCGCACAGCTCAATGTCGCCGCGCAGCTTGGTGACGTCCCGCACCGCCTGGGCAATCTGCGGCCTGAGTGCTTGCGCAGCCTCGGTGTCGTGGACTTCCACTTTCAGGACCATCACGTCATTGGCCATTTCGCCCTGCACCACCAGGCGCGCGCGCAAGACTTCGGGAAAGCGCTTGGCGATATCGTCCACCTGCTTGGGGTGCACAAACATGCCCCGGATTTTGGTGGTCTGGTCGGCCCGTCCCATCCAGCCGCGGATACGGGTGTTGGTGCGGCCAGTCGGACAGATGCCAGGCAGCACCGCGGACAAGTCGCCGGTGCCAAAGCGGATCAAGGGGTAATCCGGGTTCAGGGACGTGATCACCACCTCCCCTACTTCGCCGGCGGGTACGGGGTCACCGGTTCCGGGTCGGACGATTTCCAGAATCACATGCTCGTCCAGCACCAAGCCCTCGCGTGCCGCTGTTTCATAGGCAATCAAGCCGACATCCGCCGTGGCGTAACACTGGTAGGCGGCAATACCCCGCGCAGCCAACCAGTCGCGCAGCGAGGGCGGGCAGGCCTCTCCCGTGACCAAGGCCTTCTTGACACTCGGAAAGGTGATGCCCGATTCGGCGGCCTTCTCCACAATGATTTTCAAAAAACTGGGAGTCCCGATGTAGCCGGCAGGCTGCAGGTCCTGCAGCGCTGCGACTTGCTGTTCCGTTTGCCCCACCCCAGCGGCGAATACGCTACAACCAACGGCGTGTGCGCCGGACTCCATCATCGAACCCGCCGGTGTGAAGTGGTAGCTGAAACTGTTGTGGATCAACTCGCCGGCGCGAAAACCAGCAGCAAAAATCGCTCGGGCCATGCGCCAATAGTCTGCGGCCCTCCCCTCCGGCTCGTAAATCGGGCCGGGGCTGGCAAACAGGCGGGGCATGGCCGGGCCGTAGGCCAAGGTGCTGAACCCCCCAAAAGCGTCACCTCCTGCGGCACGCACCGCCTTTTGGCGCTCGAACAGCGCTTGTTTGCGGGTCACCGGGAGCAGCGCGAGATCTGCGCGGGTGCGCACCGCAGCGCCATCTATGCCATGCAGTGCCTGCGCCATGGCAGAAGACCGTGCCTGCGCGTGGGCAATCTGCAACGGCAAAGCGGCCAGCAATGCCGCCTCGCGTTGCGCAGGGTCACGCGTCTCCAGCTCGTCGTAATGCTGCTTCATGGGTGCTTTCTCAGGCCAGCCAGCGCTTGCGGCGCTTGTAGCTCTTGACGTCTTTGAAGCTCTTGCGCTCGCCGCCACCCATGCCGAGGTAAAACTCTTTGACGTCTTCGTTGCTGCGCAAATCCACCGCCGCGCCATCCATGACGACCCGACCCGACTCCATGATGTACCCGTAATCGGCGTACCGCAACGCGATATTCGTGTTTTGCTCCGCAATCAGAAAAGTGACGGCTTCTTTGGTGTTCAGGTCCTTGACGATCTCAAAAACCTCTTCCACGATCTGGGGCGCCAGGCCCATCGATGGCTCATCGAGTAAGACCATGGTGGGGCTCGCCATCAATGCGCGGCCAATGGCGCACATCTGCTGTTCGCCACCCGATGTGTACGCAGCTTGGGAGGTGCGGCGGGTCTTGAGGCGCGGAAAATAGGTGTAAACCTTCTCAAGCGTGGCACTTACCTCGCCCTTGTCCTTGCGCGTGTAACTGCCCGTCAGGAGGTTCTCCTCGATGGTGAGGTGGGCAAAACAATGGCGGCCTTCCATGACCTGCACCACACCGCGCTGCACCAGATCGGCAGGCGACAGGTTTTCAATGCGTTCACCGCGCAATTCAATACTGCCTTTGGTCACCGCGCCCCGCTCGCCTTTGAGCAGGTTGGATACAGCGCGCAGAGTCGTGGTTTTACCGGCCCCATTGCCGCCCAGCAGCGCCACGATACCGCCTTGCGGCACCTGCAGCGAAACACCCTTGAGCACCAGGATGACGTGGTTGTAGATGACTTCGATGCCGTTGACGTTCAGAACAATGGGGGGTGCGGTCATACAAATCCTCGGCGGTTACTGCCATTGCGGCAGCGCCTATCCCGGTGGACAGGCGCTGCGCTGCAATCTGCCATCAGGACTGGCAATCCGCGGGCGTGCGGCGGGTCAGTTTCTTGTCGCTGGCGTACTTGTCAGCGTACTGGCGCACCATGGGCTTGATGATGGACTCATCCGCATCAATCCAGTCGGTCACCACATTCCACTTCTTGCCGTCCCAGGTGTGGATACGGGCGCTACGCGAACCCTCGTGGTCAAAGCAGGAGGTGCTTAGGGGCTTCATGATGGTGTCCAGCTTGAGTGCGCTCAGGCGCTTCTGGTCCAGGCTCAGGTTTTCCAAGCCCCACCGGATCTGTTCGCCGTCCATGACCTTGCCCTTGCCGAAACGCTGTTGCGCAGCACGCACGCCTTCGACCGCCAGCGCGGCGCTGACCAAGCCCCGGTTGTACAACGAGGTGTTGAGCTCTTCGATCGGGCCTGTTCCTTGGTTCTTGTCGTGCACAAACTTTTTGACATCCTCCAAGATCTTGCCGCCGTCGCCGGTAGCCACAAGGCCGCTGTAGCCCTTGGCCGCATCACCCAGATCTTTGACATCCGGCTCACCTGCCGACCACCACACGCCAAACATTTTTTCGCGCGGGTAACCGGTTGCGACCGCTTCTTTGAGTGCCGCCGAATTCATCACGCCCCAACCCCATATCAAAACGTAATCGGGCTTGTTCTGGCGCACTTGCAGCCAGGTGGCCTTCTGCTCAATACCGGGCGCAGTCACCGGCAACAAGGCCAACTCGAAACCTTGCAAAGTGGCACGCTTTTGCAACAACGGAATCGGCTCTTTGCCATACGGGCTGTCGTGGTAAATCAGGGTGATTTTTTTACCTGTCAGGTTGCCGCCCTCCTTCTTGGTGATGTGCTGCATCAAAATGTCCGCACCCGACCAATAGGTTCCCATCAACGGGAAATTCCACTTGAACACGCCGCCGTCGCTGGACTCGGAGCGGCCCAGGCCCGCGGTGATCAGCGAGTTCTTATCCGCCGGCACTTTTTCAGTCAGCGCAAAGGTGATGCCAGTGGAAAGCGGCTGGAAAATCGCGCCATTGGCTTTGCCCTTGAGGCGCTCATAGCACTCGACGCCGCGGTCAGTGGCGTACGCGGTATCGCATTCTTCGGTGGCGATCTTCACGCCATTGATGCCGCCATCACGCGCATTGATGAGCTTGAAATAATCGGAATAACCATTGGCCCACGGAATGCCATTAGGGGCATACGCACCTGAGCGGTATACCGTCGCAGGGAAGAACTGCTCTTTCGCCTGTGCCCAGGCTGTGCTGGCAAAACCGGCGCCCAGCACCGCACCCATCACCGCGCTGGACAGCGCCCATTTCGTCAATTTCATACTCGTCTCCTTCGTTTGAAAAACCATACCCAACGCCAAACCGCCAAGCTCAATGCGGAAACGGCCAGATCCGCATCTTTTGCTTGCCCACACTCCATAGACGCGCCAGCCCATGCGGCTCCACAATCAGGAACCAGACAATCAGCGCGCCGAAAATAATGAACTCCGCGTGGGTTAGCGCGGCCGTGCTGATGCCGATGCCCAGCAGCGCGCCTAAAAGCGGAAGAAAAATATTGATCGCAATGGGCAGCATGACGATAAACGCAGCACCAAAAAAGCTGCCCGAAATTGCGCCCATGCCGCCCAAAATCACCATGAAAAGCAATTGAAAGGAGCGGTCCACCGAGAAGGCTGCAGGCTCCCAGGAACCCAAGTACACAAAGCCCCACAAACCACCGGCCACACCGATGATGAACGAGCTGACCGCAAAAGCACTGAGCTTGGCGTAGACCGGGCGGATGCCGATCACGGCTGCGGCCACGTCCATGTCCCGGATGGCCATCCACTCGCGCCCGATGGCGCTGCGCACCAGGTTTTTGGCCAGCAGTGCGAAGACCACCAGGAAACTCAGGCAGAACCAGTATTTGGCAACCGGCGAGGTAATCGGAAGGCCAAAGGCCACGAGGTCCGAAACCGACACACTTCCCGAGGCGCTGTCGTTCGTAAACCACTTGACCCGCAAAAATGCCCAGTCGCAGAAAAATTGCGCAGCCAACGTGGCCACCGCCAGGTACAAGCCCTTCACGCGCAAACTCGGGATACCGAAAAACATGCCCACCAGCGTCGCAAAAACACCTCCCAGCAAAATCGCCACCACCAGGGGCATGCCCTCGATGCGGACCATGCAGTTGTACGCGGCATAAGCTCCTACCGCCATGAAGGCGCCGGAGCCCAAGGAGATCTGGCCGCAGTAGCCAACCAGGATGTTCACCCCCAAAGCCGCCAGCGACAAAATTAAAAAAGGAACCAGAAGGGCACGGAACAGGTACTCGTTAGCGAGCAGCGGAACGCCCACGAAGGCAAAGGCCAGCAATAGCCAGATACCGACGCGGTCTTGCGTGATCGGAAAGATCTGCTGATCTTCCCGGTAGCTGGACTTGAACTGGCCGTTCTCACGGTACAACATGCTTAGACCCTGTCGATGATTTTTTCGCCAAACAAACCTTGCGGGCGGAACAAGAGGAACACCAGCGCCAGCACATAGGCAAACCAGATTTCAATGCCCCCACCCACGTAGGGCCCGAGAAACACTTCCGATAATTTTTCTCCCACACCGATGATCAGCCCGCCGATGATGGCGCCCGGCACAGAGGTCAATCCGCCCAGAATCACCACGGGCAAGGCCCGCATGGCCACGGTCGACAGCGTGAATTGCACGCCCAGCTTGGAGCCCCAAATAATGCCCGCCACCAGCGCCACGACACCGGCCACGCACCATACGATGACCCAGATGCGATCCAAGGGAATGCCGATGGACTGGGCGGCCTGGTGGTCATCCGCCACCGCGCGCAAAGCCCGCCCGGTCGGCGTTTTCTGGAAAAACAAAGTGAGCATGGCCACCAGGACCGCAGCAATCACGGCAGCAATCACATCCTCTTTGCTGATCATGATGCCGCCCGGGAACACCGACTCCAACAGCAGAATCGGATCTTTGGGCATGCCGATGTCGATCTTGTAAATGTCGTTACCGAAAATGCTTTGGCCAACGCCATCCAAAAAGTAGGCCACGCCAAGCGTGGCCATCAGCAGGGTGGTCCCTTCCTGGTTCACCAGTTTGGACAAGACCAGGCGCTCAATCACCCAGGCCACGCCGAACATCACCAGCGCTGCGGCGGCAAATGCCAGAAACGCAGTCAAGACAAAATGGTTTAAGCCGGTCCACAGCGGAATCCATTCGGCAAAACGGGCCATAGCCAGCGCCGCAAACAAGACCATCGCGCCTTGGGCGAAATTGAAGACACCGGAGGCCTTGTAAATCAATACAAAGCCCAGCGCCACCAGGGAATACAGCATGCCGGCCATCAGGCCGCCAAACAGGGTTTCGAGAAAAAATCCCATGGTGCTGTCTTTCTCAGTGCGAGGTTCCGAGGTAGGCGCGGATCACCTCCTCGTTCTGGCGGACTTCGTCCGGTGCGCCGTCGCCAATCTTTTTGCCGTAGTCCAACACCACGACCCGGTCGCTGATGTCCATTACCACGCTCATATCGTGCTCGATCAGGACCACGGTGGTTCCAAACTCGTCGTTCACATCCAACACAAAGCGGCACATGTCCTGCTTCTCTTCCACATTCATGCCGGCCATGGGCTCGTCGAGCAGCAGCATTTGCGGCTCCAACGCCAGCGCGCGCCCCAGGTCCACGCGCTTTTGCAAGCCGTAAGGCAGCTGCCCCACGGGCGTCTTGCGGTAGGCCTGGATCTCCAAAAAGTCAATGATCTGCTCCACTCGCTCGCGGTGCATTTCCTCCTCGCGCTCAGCCGGTCCGATGCGCAGGGCCTGCAAAAAAATATTGCTTTTCATGCGCAAATTACGCCCGGTCATGATGTTGTCGAGCACGCTCATGCCCTTGAACAAAGCCAGGTTCTGGAAGGTGCGCGCAATCCCCATCGTGGCGACCTCATGGCTGTCCATATGGTCAAAGGTGCGGCCGCGGAAACTGATGCTGCCTTGCTGCGGTGTGTAAACGCCGTTGATGCAATTGAGCATGGAGCTCTTCCCAGCGCCATTGGGCCCAATGATGGCGCGAATTTCATGCTCTTTGACGTTGAACGAAATATCGCTCAAGGCCTTCACCCCGCCAAAACTCAGCGAAATGTTTTTCACGTCTAGGATGACGTCGCCGATTTTCTTGCTCATGCTGCCACTCCCAGCGGCGCAAAGATCCTGGCATCATCAATCCGCAAGGTGGCGCTGACGCTGCCCGTGCGCCCGTCCTCAAACTTGACCTGCGTTTCAATAAACTGGCTGCTACGGCCTTCATACAAAGCGTCCACCAGCACCCGGTATTTGTCGGCGATGTAGCCGCGACGGACTTTATTGGTGCGGGTCAATTCGCCGTCATCGGCGTCGAGCTCTTTGTGCAACACCAAAAAGCGGCTGACCTGGCTGCCCGCCAATAGCGTGTCCGCGCTGAGGTCCGCGTTGACCTTTTCGACGCATTCTTTGACCAGCTGGTACACCTCGGCTTTTTGCGCCAGATCGGTATAGCCCGCGTACGGCAGGTTGCGCCGCTCGGCCCAATTGCCGACGGCATCGAAGTCGATATTGATCAGCACACAGACCTTCTCACGTCCATCACCATAGGCCACTACCTCTTTGATGTGCTGGAAAAACTTGAGCTTGTTCTCCACATATTTGGGCGCGAACATCGCACCGTCAAAAGCCCCGCCCTGAATGCGTCCCACGTCCTTGACGCGGTCAATGATTTTGAGATGCCCTTTGGCGTCAATGAAGCCGGCGTCGCTGGTGTGGTACCAGCCATCTGCGCCCAGCACCTCGGCGGTGGCCTGCGGGTTCTTGTAATAGCCTTTGAGAAGACCAGGCGACCGCACCAGAATCTCGCCGTTATCGGCCACCCGCAATTCCACGCCTTTGCACGGCACGCCCACCGTGTCGGCGCGGGCTTCGTGATCGGGTTGCAGGCACACAAAAACCGCCGTTTCCGTGGAACCGTACAGCTGCTTCAAGTTCACGCCAATGGCGCGGTAAAAACTGAACAGGTCCGGTCCAATCGCCTCGCCGGCGGTGTAGGCCACCCGAACCCGGCTCATGCCCAGGCTGTTGCGCAAAGGGCCGTACATCAACACGTCGCCCAGCGCGTACAGCAGGCGGTGCCAGGCGGAGACCGCCAATCCGTCCATGCGGGAGGGCCCGACGCGGCGCGCTAGGTCCATGAAAAAACCGAACATCCAGCGCTTGAAGGCGCTAGCATCTTCCATGCGGATCATCACGCTGGTGAGCAAGCCCTCAAACACCCGCGGCGGCGCAAAGTAATACGTCGGGCCGATTTCTTTGAGGTCAATGGTGGTGGTGGCCGCCGACTCCGGACAATTCACCACGTAGCCGCAGACCAGCCATTGCGCATAGCTGAAGATGTTTTGCCCGATCCACGCGACCGGCAAATACGCCAGCACCTCCTCGGCACTGGTCAGGTGGTCAAATTCGGCACCGGCCTGGGCGCGGTTGAGCAGGCTGTCGTGGGTATGCACCACACCCTTGGGGTTACCGGTGGTGCCGGAGGTGAAAAACATCGCCGCCACATCATCCGGACGCACCCGGGCGGCAGACTCTTCCAAGAAGCGCGGCTGCGTTTGCAGCACCCGGGCACCTTCGGCAATCAAGTCGTCCACCGACTCCAAGCCTGGCTCGTCGTAATTGCGCAGGCCGCGCGGGTCGTCGAAAAAAATATGGGCCAAAGCCGGGCAAGCATTGCGCGCTTCCAGCAGTTTGTCGACCTGCTCCTGGTCCTCGGCGTAGGCCAGTCGCACCTCGGCATTGGTGATGGGGAACACATATTCGGCACCGGCAGCATCCTGGTACAGCGGCACAGGCACCGCGCCCAGCGACTGCGCGGCCAGCATCGCCGCGTACAGGCGCGGGCGATTGGCACCCACCACCACCATGTGGTCACCGGCGCGCAGACCGCGCTGCGACAAACCGGCCGCCAACTGGGCCACCAACTTCGCCAGATCGCCCCAACTCAGGGTCTGCCAGATGCCGTATTCCTTCTCACGCATAGCCGCAGCCAGCGGCCTTTGGGCCGCGTGCTGCAACAGGAGCTGAGGAAACGTCGTCTGCATGCCTGATCCTTCAATAGAGCGTTACCCCGCATGCTAGGGCCGACTTTGACGCCGATTTGTCATTTCAACGACAATTAATCGGAAGACGCCTAGGTGTTTTCCCTCTGTAGCCCCGTTGTCGTCCCGCCAAATGAAAGCAGGAAACCCACTCTACCAACGCCGGCGTGCGCCTACGCCCGGCGAGCTGCAAGCCATTCCCTGGTTGCAGGCCCTGACAGCCGACGAGCGTGAACGGGCCGCGGCGGACATCCGGATCGCCCTGGCCGAAGTGGGCGAAACCGTGTGCCGTTCTGGGCGGCCGGTGACTTATTGGTTCGGCGTGGTTGACGGCTTGCTCAAGATGAGCATCGACAACGCACAAGGCCAAACCACCACGCTGATCGGCATCCCGCCGGGTGGCTGGTTCGGCGAAGGCACGGCGCTCAAACGCGAAGCCTACCGCTACAACATCCATGCCTTGCGCAAAACCATGGTCGCCGGCCTGCACGTGGATACCTTCCACTGGCTGCTGGACCACTCCATCGGCTTCAACCGCTTCATCATGAACCAGCTCAACGAGCGGTTGGGGCAATTCATTGCAGCACGCGAATCCGACCGGCTCAACAACCCGGAAGTGCGTGTAGCCCGCAGCCTGGCCGCCCTGTGCAACCCGGTGCTGTACCCCGGCGTGGGCGAGATCCTGCGCATCACGCAGCAGGAACTGGCGTACATCGTGGGCCTGTCGCGCCAGCGCGCCAACATCGCCTTGCAATTGCTGCAGGCGCGCGGGCTCATACATGTGGAATACGGCGGCCTGCGCGTATTGAACATGGCGGGCCTGCAGAGCCAAATCTAGGCCTCCAACATAATCAGCCAAACATGACCGACCCCAAACCCACCTTCCGCCGCGCCGCGCCCCCGCCAGCCAAAACCGCCCGCGCTCCGATTCCAGCCGGCCAAACCGACACCGCAGCGCAAGGCCCCAACGGCACCGTGCGCCTGAACAAGCGCATGGCCGAGTTGGGCCTCGCCTCGCGCCGCGAAGCCGATGACTGGATCGCCAAAGGTTGGGTGAAAGTCAATGGCAAATTTGCCGAAATGGGCATGCAGGTTGCGCCTGATGTGCAGATTGAGATCGACAAGCTCGCCAAAGGTCAGCAGGCCAAACAAGTAACGGTGCTGATCAACAAGCCGCTGGGGCTGGTCAGCGGGCAGGCGGAGGACGGGCACGAACCCGCGATCACGCTGGTGCAGCCGCAGAACCGCTGGGACCAGGACAACGCCCGCTTTTTCTTTCACCCCAGCCAACTCAAAAGTCTGGTGCCCGCCGGACGTTTGGACATTGACTCCACCGGCCTCTTGGTGCTGACGCAGGACGGGCGCGTCGCCCGCCA
>CANFTU010000054.1 GCA_947450005.1 Comamonadaceae bacterium
AGCAGCAGCCCCACCCATTGCAGCGCGCGCAGGCGCTCGGAGCGGATGACCCAGGGCAGGATGAGCGCGGCCCACAGCGGCGATGCGTAAAGAAAGACCGTCAGTCGCGAGGCCGGGATGTACTGCAAACCCAAGAAAACGCACAGCATTTCGCCCGCAAACAGGGCGCCCACCAGCAGGCCGGGCCATAGGCTACCGTCGCGGTCGAACAGCGGAATACCGCGCAAGCGGCACCAGGCCATAAGGCACAGCGTGGATGCGGCGAAGCGCAACATGGCCTGGAATGCGGCCGGCATCTCTGCCAGCGTTGCCTTAACCAGCACTTGCTGCAAGCCCCAAAAAGCACAGCAGCTCAAGAGCAGGGCGGCAGCGGGCAGCCCCAGATGATCTTTGCGCGGATGGTCCGCGCCGTCAGTGTCCGCCATCAGTGGCCCAGAATTTTGGACAGAAAGTCGCGGCTGCGCTCGTTTTGCGGATTGTTGAAAAATGCGTCCGGTGTGTTCTGCTCGACGATCTGGCCTTCGTCCATGAAGATGACGCGGTCGGCCACGGCTTTGGCAAAACCCATTTCGTGGGTGACGCAGACCATGGTGATTCCCTGGCCGGCCAGCTCAATCATGACGTCCAGAACTTCCTTGATCATTTCCGGGTCGAGCGCCGAAGTCGGCTCATCAAACAACATGATTTTGGGTGTCAGGCACAGGGCGCGGGCAATCGCCACGCGTTGCTGCTGGCCGCCGCTGAGTTGCAGCGGGTATTTGTGCGCCTGCTCGGCAATGCGCACGCGCTGCAACTGCTCCATGGCGCGTGTGTCGGCTTCCTTCTTTGGCAACTTGCCAACCCACATGGGCGATAGCGTCAGGTTTTCCAGTACCGTGAGGTGGGGGAAAAGATTGAACTGCTGGAACACCATGCCGACTTTTTTACGCACCTCATCAATGACTTTGATGTCGTCGCCGATTTCCACGCCGTCCACACGCAACACGCCTTGCTGGTGCTCTTCGAGACGGTTGATGCAGCGTATAAGCGTGGATTTGCCGGAGCCGGATGGTCCGCAGATCACGATGCGTTCGCCGGCTTGTATGTTCAGGTCGATGTCACGCAGCACGTGGAAGCTATTGCCGTACCACTTGTTGACTTTCTCGAACGCGATGATGGGTGATGACATGGAATGGTTCCTCAGCGCTGACGGCTTTTGTTGACCTGGGATTCGATCCACTGGCTGTAGCGCGACATGGAATAGCAAAACACGAAATAAATCAGGGCGATGAACAGATAGCCTTCGATGCGGAACGCGCGCCAGTCTGCGTCCGAGTTCATGGCCATGCCCATGGCGCCGGTGAGCTCATACAAGCTGACGATGGCGACCAGCGAGGTGTCTTTAAAGGTGGAGATGAAGTTGTTCATCAGTCCGGGCACCACCATCGCGAGTGCCTGGGGCAACACAATTTTGCGCTGCGTTTGCCAATACGAAAGTCCCAGCGTGGCCGCCGCTTCGATCTGTCCTTTGGGAATAGCTTGCAAGCCGCCGCGGATGACCTCGGCCATATAGGCCGCCGTGAACAAGGTAATGCCGGCAAGCACCCGCACCAGCACATCGATGTTGAATCCTTCGGGCATCAGCAGCGGGAACATGAACGAGGCCATGAACAGCACCGAGATCAGCGGTACGCCGCGTATCAGCTCTACATAGACGGTGCACAGGCTGCGGATCGCCGGCATACCCGAGCGCCGGCCCAGCGCAACCAGCATCGCGATGGGGAATGCCATCACCATCGACAAGGAGGCCAGCAGAATCGTCAGCGGCAGACCGCTCCACAGGTCGGTTTCCACATAGCGCAGACCTGCGATGCCACCGCGCATCAGCGCGAAATACAGCACCAGTACGCCCACCCAGAGCGCCGGTAACCACGGTTTCCAAAACGCCCGGGTGCAACTTGCCAGAATCAGACCCAGCAACATCGTGGTGCACAGCAGCGCGCGCCAATGTTCTTCTTGCGGATAGCGTCCAAAAATCATGAAACGGAATTTTTCTTTCACCACAGCCCAGCAAGCGCCGTGCGCAGCGTGGCAGGCCTCGTGCCCGCCGTTGAGGACTGCATCTGCGATGGCCCAGTTGAACAACCGGGGCGCCAGCGCCAGGAAAAGCAGGCCGATGAACACCGTACCCAGGCTGGTCTTCCAGTCGTGGAACAAATTGGATCGGCACCAGCCGATCCAGCCGCTGGCAGCAGTGGGCGCGGGGCGCGGGGCGATGGGGGAGTAAGTCGACATCGGGGGCAGGCGGCTAGCGTTCTTTGATTTCAGCGCGGGCGTTGTACCAGTTCATCAGCACCGATGTCGCCAGCGAGGTACTCAGGTACACCAGCATGATCAGCGCGATGCATTCGACCGCGCGGCCAGTCTGGTTGATAGACGTGTTGGCGATCGAGACCACATCCGGGTAGCCAATGGCGACTGCCAGCGAGGAGTTTTTGGTCAGGTTCAGGTACTGGTTGGTGATGGGCGGAATGATGACCCGCAGTGCCTGGGGCAGCATAACCAGGCGCATGCTTTGGCCTTGCGAAAGCCCCAGCGCGCTGGCGGCCTCGGCCTGTCCTTGCGGCACGGCTTGGATGCCACCGCGCACTACCTCGGCCACAAAAGCCGCCGTGTACATGGTCAAGCCAATTAAAAGCGCCAGAAATTCGGGGGTCAGCGAGCCGCCGTTCTCAATCGCGAAGTCGCCCCGGATCGGAAAATTCGTTTCTGTTGGCGCGCCGCCCAATATCCAACCCGCTATGCCGCACGCCAGAAAAACGCCCAGCGGAGTCCAGAACATGCTGCGCGGCACACCCGTGGCGGCAAAGGTGCGCCAGGCATGTTGCCTCCACGCCACCGCCGCACCGACACCCAGCAACAGTCCCCCTGCAGCCCAGGCGTGGCCGCTGGCCCATACAGGAATCGGAAAATTCAAGCCGCCTTTGCTCAAAAAGAACGGGCCGACTTCCCATGCATCTGCCATGCTGGGCAAAAACTCGCTGAAAAGCAAGTACCACATCAGCAACTGCAACAAAACGGGAATATTGCGGAAGGCCTCCACATAAGCGCGGCATAGTCCGCGCACCAAGGCATTGCGCGAAAAGCGGCCCACGCCAATCAAGGTGCCAAGAATCGTGGTCAACACAATACCCAGCACCGCCACGCGCAAGGTGTTGGTCACACCGACCAGGTAGGCCTGCAAATAGGACTCACCCGGGTCAAAAGTGAACAGGCTCTCGCCGATGTCAAAACCGGCTGTCCCCAGCAGGAAACCAAAGCCGCTCTGCATGCCGCGCTGGCGCATATTCGTGGCCGTGTTGTGCGCCAGAAATAGAACCAATAGGCCAATCACTGCAACTGCGAGCACCTGGTACACCAAGGCGCGAAAGGCTTGGCTGCGCCAGGACCAGCGGTTACTGGAAGGATGCTTAGGTGGTGTGGACATGCGCGGTGGGAGCGTCACTCAATCAGGGTGCATCAGCACAGAGATAAGGGCAGCGCAACTGCGTTGCACTGCCCTTATTCACAGGCTAGAAGATCAACAATTAACGGATCGGCGGCGCGTATTGGATGCCGTCGTTGTTCCACAAATTGTTCAGGCCACGTGGCAATTGCAGGGCCGATTTCATGCCGACATTGCGTTCAAAAATTTCGCCATAGTTCCCTGTCGCCTTGACAGCATGCAACATCCACTCCCGATCGAGACCGAGCAATTTGCCGGTGTCTTCGGTCGATCCCAGAATGCGGCCGATCACAGGGTCTTTGCTGCTGGCCTTGAGTTCGTCCACGTTGGCTTGTGTGATGCCGTTTTCTTCGGCTTCGAGCAGGCCGTAGATGGTCCATTTGACGATGGCAGCCCACTCATCATCGCCCCGGCGAACCAGCGGTCCGAGCGGCTCTTTGGAGATCAGTTCAGGAAGAATCAGGTGGTCTTCCGGCTTGGGTGCCACCTTGTTGCGTACTGCAGCCAGTCCCGATGCATCGGTGGTGTAGGCCAGGCAGCGACCAGAGAAGTAAGCGCCTTCCACGGCATCCAGCTTTTCAAACACGACCGGTTTGATGGCCAGGTTGTTGGCTCTGGAGTAGTCGGTGAGGTTTTTCTCGGTGGTCGTGCCGGACTGCACGCACACGGTTTGGCCTTTGAGCTGTTTGGCGCTGGTGATCTTGCTCTTGACCGGAACCATGAAACCCTGGCCGTCGTAGTACACCACGGCGGTCTGGCTCAGACCCAAGGATGCGTCGCGCGTCAAGGTGAATGTCGTGTTGCGCGACAGGATGTCGATCTCGCCAGACTGCAGTGCAGTGAAACGTGCCTGGGCGGTGAGGGGCACAAATTTCACTTTTCCAGCGTCACCCAGGGCTGCTGCGGCTACGGCGCGGCAAATATCCACATCCAAGCCGCCCCACTTACCGTTGGAGTCAGCGGCACTGAAGCCTGGCAGGCCGGTATGTACGCCGCAAATGATTTGTCCGCGCGCTTTGATGGCATCCAGAGTTTTACCAGCATGGGCAGGCATAGCGACAACAGCGCCGAGTACCGCCGCAGCGACCGCTACAAACTTCAGTTTTTGAAATGGCATATGGGTATTCCTCTAAGATATTTTTGACACGGCTTCAACGCCGCACTGTGGAGAAAACTAAACGATGCCCGGATATCCCCAAACAGGGCGCTAAGCTCAGGCAGAACCATTGTAGCTATCCCAGTCGCATGATTGACCTATAAGCAAATAGGCCCATACATTAGTCGCCTTATGCAATCACGCCAAGCCGCCGACGCCGATTTCAATCCCGCACGCCTGGATGCGGCGGTGCAGCACATGCAGCGCGAGGTTGCGTTGGGCCGTATTCCGGGCGTAGTGCTGCTGGTCGCCCGCCATGGCGGACTCGTTGTGCACGAGGCCTTGGGGTTGCAGGACCCGCAGGCGGGCATACCGATGGCAGCGGATGCGATCTTCCGCATCTACTCCATGACCAAGCCCATCACCTCGCTGGCTGCGCTGCAACTCGCCGAGCGCGGGCAGTTGCTGCTCAGCGACCCGGTCAGCAAATACCTGCCGGCTTTCGCGCATTTGCAGGTGGCGCACTTTGATGGTGATCGCATGGCGCTGCACCCCATGCGCCAACAGCCCACTATCCACGACCTGTTGCGTCACACGGCTGGACTCACCTACGCCTTTCTGGACACCGGGCCTATGCAGCGCATGTACGTGAAGGCCCGTTTGCGCAGCAACACACTCGATACCGACGGATTCATCCGCGCGTTGACGGAACTGCCGCTGGCGTTTCAGCCCGGTTCCACCTGGGAGTACAGCCACGCCACCGATGTACTGGGTGCAGTGATCGAGGCGGTCACCGGCCAGCGTCTGGGTGTGTTTCTGGAACATTCCATTTGCGGCCCGCTGGGCATGGTGGATACCGGCTTTTGGACGCCACCTGAAAAGCAGCACCGTTTGGCCGAACCCCTTGCCGCCGATATCCCCTTGCTGCCCATGCCGCTTTTGGACCCGCGCAAGCCCCCGCCCATGGACGGCGGCGGCTCGGGTCTGATGTCCACTGCGATGGACTACGCGCGCTTTTTGCAATGCCTTTTGAATGGCGGCGAATGGGATGGACAGCGCATTGCCAGCCCGCACACCGTGCGCATGATGACGCACGACCATGTGGGCAGCATCCCGCAAAACATTACCCAATTCGGTGGTCAGATGCTCACACCCGGGATGGGTTTCGGGCTTGGTTTTGCCGTGCGCATGGCCGAAGGTTTAGAAGACTTGCCGGGCTCGCCCGGCATGTACTCATGGGGCGGCGTTTGCGGCACCACATTTTGGGTGGACCCGCAGCAAGAATTGGTGGCGATTCTGATGAGCCAGGCCTCGCTGCAGCGCGAGCACTATCGGCAGCTCTGGCGCAATCTGGTCTACGGCGCGATGGATCGCTGATCGGGACCGGTATGGCGCCATCTTTTGAATCCACCCACGTTGACCCCCTGGCGGGGGAGGAGCCATCATTGCCCCCGGACGGAGCGCCTATGCCGGATGCGGGCCCATCTGACACGGCTGCGGCGGACGAACAGGCGGGCGCGCCGCCACCGCGTCCCTATGCCCTGGTCTTGTTCGGCGCCAGTGGTTTTGTCGGGCGCCAGGCGGCGCAGTATTTGGCGCAGCATGCCGACATGGCCGGCCGACCCTGGGCGATTGCCGGACGCAACCAGGGCCGGCTTGAGGCCGTGCAGGCCCGTTGCAGCGGCCAGGTTCCCGATATCGTGTTGGCCAATGCGAGAGACACGGCGTCGCTCGATACGCTCGCTTCTTGCACGGATGTTTTGATCAGTACTACCGGGCCTTTTGCGGTATTGGGCAATGAGTTGGTGGCCGCCTGCGTGCGCCAACATACCCACTATGTGGACATCACCGGTGAGACGCCGTGGGTGCGTGATCTGATCGCGCGCCACCACGCGCATGCCGCCGATGACGGTATCCGCATCGTGCCCATGTGCGGCTTTGACTCCGTGCCCTCCGACCTTGCCGCCTTTTTGGCCCACACCACCCTGATGCAGCGGTACGGTGAACCGGCTTACCGCGTGAAAGCCGCGTACCAGGTGCGCGGGGGGTTCAATGGCGGGACACTGGCGTCGATGTTCCAGCTGTTTGAGAGCGGCGAGGCCCGCATGCTGACCGATCCGTTTTTGCTCAATCCGCCGGGCATGCGCCCCTTCAATGGCCCGCAACATGCAGACCCCTCTTCGCCGCGATGGGATGAAGACCTTGGCCACTGGCTGGCACCGTTTTACATGGCGCCCATAAATTCGCGCGTGGTGCGCCGCAGCGCCGCCCTGCAGGGCTTCAGCCCGGATTTCGCCTACCGGGAATACCTGCAGACCGGGGCGGGTCTGGGTGGTGCTTTGGCCGCAGGCAGCTTGAGCTTTGCCGAAATGGTCACCCAGGCCGCTTTGCATTGGGCGCCCCTGCGCCATTTAATCCGAAGCTATGCGCCCGCGCCGGGAACGGGCCCGTCGGAAGAGGCGATGAACAGCGGCGGCTTCGACTGCGAATGGTTTGCCCGGTCCGCCAGCGGCAAGAAAGTGCGCGGCCATATTTCCGACCGTGGTGACCCGGGCAACCGGGGCACCACCAAGATGGTGTGTGAATCGGCCCTGGCGCTGGTCCTTGATGTGGACGAATTGCCCGGCGGTCGCGCTGCGGGCGGCGTGCTCACGCCGGCCAGCGCCTTTGGCGATGTGCTGGTGCGGCGTCTGCGCACCGCGGGCATGCAGATTCGCGTCAACCCGACCTGATTGCCCCCGACCTGGTTAACGGATACGCGGAAAGGTGGCTTCGGCCCGATAGTTGTCAAAACTGCTCAAGCGCTGGCTGTTGCACTCGGCCTGCCAGCGCGAACCTTGCACCACGCCGCTGACGCAGCGGAACTCACGGCGGTAGGCGTCGGTGACTGGGTTTTCTTCGATCGCGATGGCAGCCAACCCGGCCACGATGCCGCCTTGGCGGCGCACGAGGTCGATGGCGGCACCCATGGTCCCACCCGTCTCCACCCATTGGTCTACCACCAGAACTTTGGTACCCGGCGCAAAAGCGGGTTGGCGCATTTCCATGTCCTGGGTGCGGCCAGAATAATTGCTGAACGAGACTTTGTCGGTCGCCACGCACAACTTGCCGGCCTTGCGCACCGGCAAAAAGCCGACACCGAGTCGCGTTGCCAACGCCGAGGCGAGCACAAAGCCCATGGCGTCTAAGCCGGCCACCACGTCCACGGTCAGACCATTGAGGTCGGCCACCAGATCGTCCAGCAAATCATGGAAGGCCTCGCCGTTGATGTAGATCGACGTCGGGTCCAGCCAAGCGAACTTATCGCCCTTCGTGTTGGGCGACATGATGGAAAGGTACCAGCGGTCGTCACGGGGGCTATTGCGTTGAGTCATTGGTGGCTCCAAAAGTGCGGGTGATGGTCAAAAGTTGCTGCAGACGTTGCGCGTCGATGTTGTAGAAATCGCCCGGCGGGTTGATGCCGGTGGCGACCATGAAGCAATCCACATCGGCGGCATAGCTGAGCGCGTTCTCGGGCGTAATGCCCGAGGCCAGTGCCAGCGGTCTGTCGCCGATCGCGGCACGAAAGGTTTGAATTTTTCCGGCGTCCGCCGCATGCCCCGTCGCTACGCCGGATGTGCAAACCGCGTCCATAAAGCCGGTGGCGATGCGCGCCGAGTTGGCGTAGTGTTCGGGCGCCACTTCGCGCTGCTTTTTGAAACAGGTGCCGCCTATGTACAGCCCCGCCCAGCCGCTTTCCACACGAGCCTGCGCAATGGCACCTGCCTGGGTTTGTGCATTCGCAGCCTCATGTTCGTTGATGCAGGCATCATCAGCCCAGTAGGCGTCAACCGGAACACCTTCCGTCTGCAGCTCACCCAGCACTGGGAACGCATGCAGCCCAGTCACGGCTAAAAAATTGACGCCCAGAAACAGCCCGGGAAAACGCTCCCTCACATGGCGCACGATGGGCAAAAATTGCGGGTAGGGGAAATCGTGGTTGATCAGAAAAACGCCAGCCGCGCCTTCTGCCACCGCCACGCGCGCATTGCGTTCCGCTTGCGCTGCGTCGAGCACGTGGATAACCGGAATCACCACTGGTCCCGGGGATTTAAAGAGTTTGTGGAAGTCGCTGCGTCGCATCGCTGTCCTTGTTCGGGTCACCGGGCGGAGTGTAAAGGCATGGGGTAGGCGTTTGGCCCATCTCAGCCGGGGCACTTGTTACAGTCGGTCGTGTCGCTCCGCCACCCGCGCAGCATCACGAGGAACTAACGTGGAATTGATCACTTTGCCCGTCGTTTGGCTGGACCTGATATTGGTTTTTACCGTGTTGGAATGGCTGGCCTTGGCACTGCGCCGCCTGCTGAGCGGGCGGGGGCTGGACATCCGTAATCTGACGCTGGGTCTTTTGCCTGGACTGCTGTTGATGCTGGCGTTGCGCCTGGTCGCCTCTGACGCCGTGCCTGCCGGGGCTTTCCTGTGTTGCGCGGCTGCCGGCCTTTTCCACGCCTGGGACTTCGCGCGCCGCAGCCGCTCAGCCGATGCGGCGCCCGCGCTGCCGGCCGCTGCGGGGTGAAATTGCTCCTGCGTGGATGTGGAAGGTGCTGAAAATCGCGATCCTCGGTGCTGAATGTACCGGCAAGACCACTTTGCTGGCGGGCATGGCCGCCCACCTGAGGGCTCTGGGCGCACGGGTTAGCGTGGTGGACGAGGTCCTTCGCCATTGGTGCGCGGCACAGGGCCGTACGCCGCGTGCCGATGAGCAAGCGGCCATCATGCAAGCCCAGATCGCCGCAGTGAACGCCGCCACGGCCTGCGATTACCTGCTGTGCGATACCACCCCGCTGGTGACGGCGGTGTACAGCGACCTGCTCTTTGGCGACCAAAGCTTGTATCCGGTGGCAGTGGTGCAGCAGCGCCGCTACCAGCTCACTCTATTGGCCGGAACCGATCTGCCCTGGCAGGCTGACGGCATCCAGCGAGACGGCCCTGCGGTCAGAGACGAGATGGACCAGCTGCTGCGCGACGTGCTGCGTCGCTACGCGATTCCCAGTTTCTGGGTCAGCGGCTCTGGCGCAGCGCGCCTGGGGTGCGCGCTGGAGGCCTTGGGCCCTGTTCGAAAAGGTGTCCGGTGATGACCGGGCTCCTGGCGCTTTCAGGCGGCCTCCGGTGGTCGAATGCATGGATGGCCGCCTTGCTGATGGCGCTGAGCCCGGCCTTTGGGGCGCAGCCGCCCAAACCAGCCTTCCAGGACACGCTGGCGCAGCGGGTGCAGGTGTGTTTTGCCTGCCATGGCGAGCAGGGCCGCGCCGGGCCTGACGGCTACTACCCCCGGATCGCAGGCAAACCGGCAGGCTATTTGTACAACCAGCTGCGCCACTTCCAAACGGGCAAACGCCGGCACAACCTGATGACGCGGCTGGTTGCCAACCTAAGCGATGCCTATTTGATGGAAATCGCCCAGTATTTCTCTGCGCTGGATCTGCCGTACGCGGCCCCGTCTGCCCCTCGGGCTACAGCGGCCTCGCTGGCGCGGGGGCGGCAACTGGCTCTGCAAGGCGACGCGCCATTGCGCGTACCGGCCTGCGCCGCCTGCCACGGTGAACAGCTCACCGGACGCCTGCCTGCCACACCCGGCTTGCTCGGGCTGTCCAGCGATTACCTCAACGCGCAGCTCGGCGCCTGGCAAGCTGGCGCGCGCGCGGGCCATGCGCCGGATTGCATGGCCCAGGTCGTCCAACGCCTGCAAGCCTCCGACTTGGCGGCTGTCAGCAGCTGGCTGGCAGCACAGCCCCTACCTCCGCGTCCGCAAGCGGCAGGTCCGGCCCTTGCGCCACCGTTGGACTGCGGCTCGCACCAGGCTGTGCCCGCGCCGCGCGCAGAGCCCACTGCGGACTCTGCGGCGGGTGGGCGCTACCTGGCCGTTTTGGGCAACTGCCAGGGCTGCCATACCCGCCCCGGCGCAGCACCGTTCTCTGGCGGGCGGGGCATACCCACGCCCTTTGGAACGGTGTTCAGCAGCAATCTGACGCCGGCTGCAAGTGGGCTGGCTGCATGGAGTGCAGACGATTTCTGGCGCGCCATGCACCACGGCCAATCGCGTGACGGGCGCTGGCTCAATCCGGCGTTTCCGTATACCAACTTCCGCCATATCACCCGCGCTGACAGCGACGCGCTGTATGCTTTTTTCAAAGGCTTGGAGCCCGTTGAAGGCGTACCGCCGCCCCACGCCTTGCGCTGGCCGTTCAACACGCAATTGGCCTTGCGGGTTTGGCGCAGCCTGTATCTGCCGAATGCCGAGTCGCAGCCCGCGCCCGCCGCGCAAAGCGCTGCCGATGCGCAGCGACAGCGTGGCGCGTACCTGGTGCAGGGCCTGGGCCACTGCAGCGTTTGCCACATGCCCCGCAACGCCTTGGGTGGCAATGCCGACATGCTGAGCCTGGCAGGCGGGTTTATGGACGGGCAGTCCTGGTATGCGCCCTCGTTGCGCGATCCCATGGACGGCGGCGTACAAAACAAGCCCGCCGCCGAGGTTCGGCAATTGCTGCAATCGGGCCGCAGCGGAGTGGACCGCACATCGGGACCGATGGCGGAAGTTGTCCGGCACAGTTTGCAGCATTGGACAGGCCAGGATATCGATGCGATGGTTGCTTACCTGCAAAGCCTGCCTCAGGCGGTGTCTGCCGAAAACCGCACGGCACCAGCCCCGCCGCGCCGGGTGTGGGATCGCGGGGCCGCGCTGTACGACAAGCACTGTGCTGATTGCCACGGCACGCAGGGGCAGGGCGTCCGGGGCGCGGATGGCAACTGGGCCTACCCGCCGCTGCGCGGCAACCGCACGGTGCTGCAGTCCTCGCCCGCCAACCTGATGCAAACCGTGTTGTATGGGGGCTTCGGCCCCAGTACGGCGGGTAATCCGCGTCCGTTTGGTATGCCGCCCTATGTGCTGACATTGAGCGAGCAGGAAATCGCGGACTTATTGAGTTATCTTCGCGCCGCCTGGGGCCATCAAGCGGCCCCCGTATCTGCCGTGGATGTGCAGCGTTTGCGGGACGGCGCAGCGCGTTGAACGGGGCGGATCAGCCCTGCGCGTCGCCGTACATCACATTGATGCGGGCAACGTACTTCGATACATTACCCGTTACCCGGCACCCCTCATGCACC
>CANFTU010000055.1 GCA_947450005.1 Comamonadaceae bacterium
ACGTGGTTGGAGGGCCATGAGGCTGGTGCCCATTTCGAGCAGGCTGAGGTCGAGCGTGAGCAGACTTCAGGGTCGCTGGTCTTGCACGGGCGCTTGGACCGGATTGACCGGCGGCCCAGTGGCGTGGCGCTGGTGCTGGACTACAAAACCGAATCGCTGGAAAAAACCCGGGCCCGCACCAAGAACCCGCTGGAAGACACGCAAATGGCTTTTTACGCCGCGCTGCTGGGCGATCAAGCCGTGGAGGGCATGTACCTGAACCTGTCCGAACGCGGTGAGGTGACGCAGGTCGAGCCCAAAGACCTCGCGTTGTCCCGCGCTGCGCTGCTGCAAGGCATGGAGAACGACATGGCGCGCATCGCGGCGGGCGCGGCGCTGCCGGCTTTGGGTGAGGGCGCGGCGTGTGACTTCTGTGCTGCCCGCGGCCTGTGCCGCAAAGATTTCTGGGCCGTGGCATGAGCGAACGACTGACGCAGGCAGCGTATGCATGCAACGGGCAGGCGGTCACGCAGGCGCAGTTTTACGCCGTGGCCTGCGACCCGGGCCGCCACGTGGTGGTGGAGGCCTGCGCCGGCGCGGGCAAGACCTGGATGCTGGTGTCGCGCATGCTGCGTGCCCTGCTGGAAGGCGCGCAGCCGCACGAAATTTTGGCCATCACCTTCACCAAAAAAGCCGCCGGCGAGATGCGTGCGCGCCTGCTGCAATGGTTGGAGGAATTCAGCCGCGCCGATGATGCCCAGCTGCGCCAGGCCCTGGCCCAGCGCGGCGCGGGCGCGGCTGCCACGCCCGAGGATCTGGCGCGGCTGCGCGGCCTGCACCGCCAACTCCTGACCTCAGGGCGCCCGGTGCAGGTGCGCACTTTCCACAGCTGGTTTGCCAGCATCGCGGCGAGCGCGCCGCTGGGCGAACTCGCCGCCTTGGGGCTGCCTGCGCGCTACACCTTGCTGGAAGACGACAAACCCGCCATCGACCAGGTGTGGGGCCGCTTCCACGCCCGCGTGGCCGCCGACGCGTCGGCGCGGGCCGACTACGTGGCGCTGGTGCAAACCCACGGGCGCAGCAACGCCCGCAAAGCCCTGGAGAGCGCGCTGGCCAAGCGCGTCGAGCTGGCGATGGCGGATGCGGCGGGCGTGTTGGCCGGCTCGGTGGCCACGGCTGCCGCGCAGTTCCCGGAGTTCGCAGCCTGGGAGCAACCCCTTGATTGCTTGCAGGCTGCTGCTGCCACCGAGCCGTTGTGGGCGGCTGCCAAAGTGCTGGGCGCGGCAACCCAACAGGCCTGCATCCAAGCTGCGCGCAAACTGGAGAAAGCCCTGACCGAAGGCGACAAAGAGGGTCTTTTTGGCGCATTGCTGACCGACAAGGGCGAGGCCCGCGCATTCAATACCACTGTCCCCGGCATAGAACAGGTGCGCCAGGCTCAAGACCTGCTGCGGCGGGTGCGCGCGGCACAGAGCCAGCACGACGCCTGGGTCCACCAGCAGCGCCTGACCCGCCTGAGCCGGGGCTTGCTGCAGGACTATGCCGCGCTCAAGCGTGAGCGCGGCTGGCTGGACATGAATGATCTGGAGCAACTGGCGCTGCACCTGATGTCCGATCCGGTGCTCAGCGGCTGGGTGCAGGAAAAGCTGGACGCGCGCGTAGCCCATGTCCTGATTGATGAATTCCAGGACACCAGCCCTCTGCAGTGGCAGGCGCTCCAAAGCTGGCTGGCGGCCTACAGCGGCGCCGGGTATTCGCCCGGCGTGTTCATTGTGGGCGACCCCAAGCAAAGCATTTACCGCTTCCGCCGCGCAGAGCCGCAGGTTTTCCAGGCCGCCATCGCCTTCGTGCAGGGACAGCTGCAAGGATCGGTTTTGCGCTGCGACCACACGCGGCGCAATGCCCCGGCGGTGCTGGACTGCGTCAACCGCACCTTGATGGCGGCGCAGGATGCGGGCCGTTTCGAGGGCTTTCGGCCCCACACCACCGAATCGCATGCGGCAGGGCAGGTGCTGGCCTTGCCGCCGATTGCGCGGGACGCGCGCGATGCCGGGGGCGCCCCGGACCTGAGAACCGCCGGTGGGTCCGCGGAACCCGCCTGGCGCGACTCCCTGCAAAGCCCCCGCTTCGAGGCCGAAGAGAACCGCAAAGTGCTGGAGTGCGCGCAGGCCGCGCGTTGGATAGCCGCAGCGTTGCAGGACCCGGCGCGGGGCTTCAAGCCGCAGGATGTGATGGTTTTGTCGCGCAAGCGCGCGCTGCTGGGCCCCATGCAGCAAGCGCTGGCCGGCTTGGGTGTACCCGCCGAGCAAGTGGAGAAGCGTGAGCTTGCCGAGGTGCCCGAGGTGCAGGACCTGCTCGCGTTGGTGGATGCGCTGGTATCACCGGGCCACGATTTGTCGCTGGCGCAGGCCCTCAAGTCGCCGGTGTTCGGCCTGGATGACGCGACCCTGGTGCCTTTTGCCCGGTATGTGCGTGCGCAGCGCGATGCCGCAAGCTCCCGTGGCCAGGCTGCCGGAGGCTGGCTGCACACGCTGCAAAGCCTGGGTGATCAGCCGCCTGCAGACCTGCAGATTTTTGTGCCGATTGCCGCCCGGCTGACGCGCTGGCAGACGCTCTTGCACACGCTGCCGCCGCACGATGCGCTGAGCCAGATTTTTGATGAAGGCGATGTGTTGACCCAGTACGCCCGGGCCGTGCCGCCCGGGCGCTGCGCCGGGGTGCTGGCACATGTGCGGGGGCTGCTGCTGGCGGCTTTGCAGGTGGATGCCGGGCGCTTTGCGAATGCTTATGCGTTGGTGCGGGCTTTGCGCGCCGGTGGTTTTCCGGCTCCGGTGCTCGCCGCCGAAGGGGCGGTGCGTTTGCTCACCGTACACGGCGCCAAGGGCTTGGAGGCGCCGTTGGTGGTGTTACTGGACACGGACAGCGAGGCGCCGCGCGCCGACAGCATGGGCACCCTGGTGCAATGGCCCGGGCAGGCGGCACACCCGACACGCTTTGTGTTCCTGGCCAGTGGCGCCCGCCCGCCGCCCAGCGCCGCGCAAGCCGTCGCCGAGGATCGCCAGGCGCAGGCGCGTGAAGAGTTGAACGCGCTGTACGTGGCCCTGACCCGGGCGGAATCGACGGTGCTGGTATCGAGCGCGGTGCCCAGAGCCGCCAACCCGCTGAGTTGGTGGTCGCTGTTGAAAGCACCGGAGCTGGATCAGGCGGCGCCCGATGCAACGGCTGCAGGCCCGCAGAGCGCTGCCGTATCTGCGGGCGCAGCCGCTGCGCTGACGGTGGAGCTGCTGCAGGTGCAGCGCGCGGAGCGCGCGGGTCTGCCGCCTGGCGCCTCGCCGGTCCCGGCCCAGCCGGACACGACGCCGGCTTCGTTGACCGGACAGGCCATGCACCGTTTGCTGGAGCGCTTGCCGCCCGCGCACGCTCCACAGGCCGCGCCCTGGCATGCGACGGACTTGGCGGCCGTGACCGCGGAATTTGCCTTGGACGCGGCGCAATGCGACGCGGCCCACGCTATGGCGCTGGGTATTCTGCGTGGCCAGGGCGCTTGGTGTTTTGACCCGCAAGCCTTGTCCTGGGCCGGAAATGAGGTCGGCATCCAGGTTGGTGGACGCAGTTTGCGGATCGACCGCCTGGTGCAGCGGCGCGATAGCGCACACTGGTGGGTGCTGGACTACAAATCATCCGCCGCGCCGCAGCAGGACGCAGAGCTGCTAGCCCAACTCCGCAGCTACCGCGATGCGGTGGCCCGCGCCTACCCGCAAGCCACCGTGCGCGCGGCTTTTCTCACCCCACAAGGCGCATGCATTGAACCCTTTACCGACCCCACCTGATGACGCTCCCGCGCGTGCAACCCGCGACTTCACCCTGCCTCTTGCCGTCATCGGTGGCGGCCCGGCCGGCCTCATGGCGGCCGAGGTGTTGCAGGCGGCCGGGCACGCGGTGCACCTGTTTGACGCCATGCCGTCGGTGGGCCGCAAGTTTTTGCTGGCCGGCAAGGGCGGACTCAATATCAGCCACTCCGAGCCCGCGCCGCTGTTTGCCAGCCGCTACGCCAGCCGCAGCGCGGTGATCGCGCCGCTGTTAGACGCTTTCGGCGGCGACGCCTTGCAGGCCTGGGTCCGGGGCTTGGGGCTGGAGACCTTTGTCGGAAGCTCCGGGCGCATATTCCCCACCGACATGAAGTCAGCCCCCCTGCTGCGGGCCTGGTTGCACCGCTTGCGCCACCCGCCGCTGGGGCAGCCCGTGGTTTTTCACATGCGCCACCGCTGGACCGGTTGGGATGCTTCAGGGCGCTGGCTCTTGGACAGTCCGGCCGGGCCCGTCGCGCTGCAAGCCCGCGCCGTGGTGTTGGCGCTGGGCGGCGGCAGTTGGGCACGCCTGGGTTCGGATGGCGCGTGGGTGCCGCAGCTTCAGGCGCGTGGCATCGATGTCGCGCCGCTGCAGGCCTCGAACTGCGGGTTTGACGTGGCACCCGCTTGGAGTTCATTCTTCGCCCAGCGCTTTGCCGGACAAGCTTTGAAAACCGTGGCGCTGGAGTTACCCGCGGTTGCGGGCGCAGCCCCGTGGCGGCGCAAGGGCGAAATGGTGGCAACGGCCACCGGCTTGGAGGGCAGTCTTATTTACGCCGCCAGCGGCCCCTTGCGCGATGCGCTGGCGCGCGATGGCCATGCCGCCTTCGTGCTCGATTTGCTCCCCGACCTGTCGCTTGAGCGGGCCCGCGCGGAGATCAGCCACCCGCGCGGCGCGCGCTCGCTGGCCAGCCATTTGAAGAGCCGTTTGCGATTGGACGGGATCAAAAGTGCGCTCTTGCATGAGTTGCTGCCCAAGGCGGTTTTTGATGACGCCGCTGCGCTGGCTGCCGCGATCAAGGCCTTGCCGATCCGCCTGGCAGCGGCACGCCCCCTGGATGAGGCGATCAGCAGCGCCGGCGGGGTGCGCTTTGAGGCGCTGAGCGCGCAGCTCATGACCGGGCTGCCAGGCGTTTTTTGCGCCGGTGAGATGCTGGACTGGGAGGCGCCGACGGGCGGCTATTTGCTGCACGCCTGTCTGGCAACGGGGCGCCAGGCAGGGCAGGGGGCTTGCGCATTTCTGGCCGGCGGGGGCTCCGCGTAGGGAGGGGAAGACCGGCGGGCGTCTTTACAACAGGTATTTCCAAGGAAATGTAATTTTTAATTGACATCTCAAAATGTCAAAAATAGACTACACTGCAGATAAACACCAATTTGCGGTCATGGGGGCCGTGAACCCACCGTGCGGGTAGAGCACGGACGTGTAGGTCTATTGAGGAGTCAAAACTATGTCAGATAGCGTAGGGCCAACCGGCCTGACCGACGCCCAATCGGAAGAAATACACCGGCACCTGATTCAAGGCACGCAAATCTTCGGAATGATTGCTGCCTTGGCCCATTTGCTGGCGTATATCTATTCCCCTTGGCTCAAGTAAAAGGAGAGCAACATGATTTATGGAAAACTTTGGACCGTGGTTAAACCTACGGTTGGAATTCCCATCTTCATCGCTGCTGTTGCCATTGCATCGTTCTCGGTGCACCTGGCAATCACGTTGAACACCACGTGGGTCAAAGGCTTTCTCAACGGCAAGGGAGCAACGGCAGCTGTCGTGGTTCAAATGCCGATTGATTCGGCCTGATAGACATCAACTTCGGTTCATGTCTTATCTAATGGACCGGGAACCTGTTCCCGGTCCATTTTTTGTATGCGCAGTTTGACGCACGACGCGCCCGTGACGCCGCAACAGCCCTGGTGGGTGCGCTGGCTGCCGTTTTCGGATGTGGCGTCCCACGATTTACCGCTCAGCCGCCTGATGCGCTTGGCGCTGTTCCAGGTATCAGTGGGCATGGCCCTGGTTTTGCTGATTGGCACACTCAACCGCGTGATGATTGTGGAGTTGAAGGTGCCCGCATCCCTGGTGGGTGTGATGGTCGCCATGCCGTTGATATTTGCCCCGTTTCGCGCCCTGATCGGATACCGCTCCGACAAGCATGTGTCTGCTATCGGCTGGCGGCGCGTTCCCTATATTTGGATGGGCAGCATGGTCCAATTCGGCGGGCTGGCCATCATGCCGTTCGCGCTGTTGGTGCTGGCCGGCGCTGGTCAGTCGGCGAGTGCGCCGGCCTGGATCGGGCAATTCGCTGCGGGCCTGGCATTTTTGCTGGTGGGTGCGGGTCTGCACACCACCCAAACCGTCGGTCTGGCGCTGGCCACCGACCTCGCCCCGGTCGAAGACCAGCCCAAAGTGGTCGGTCTGATGTATGTGATGCTGCTGGCCGGCATGGTCTTCAGCGCCCTGTTGTTCGGCTACCTGTTGCGTGATTTCACCCCCGGCGCACTGATTGAAGTGATCCAGGGCGCTGCAGTGGCCACGTTGTTGCTCAACGGCGTCGCGGTGTGGCAGCAGGAAACCATCCGTGCCCCGCATGCGGTCGAGGCGCATGCCGACCCGGATTTCGCGCAGGCCTGGAGCCGTTTTACGCAAGGCGACAACGCCAAACGGCGTCTGATCGCCGTGGGTCTGGGGACCATGGCCTTCAGCATGGAGGACGTGCTGCTGGAGCCTTTCGGGGGCGAGATCCTGCATCTGACGGTGGGGGCCACCACCGCATTGACTGCCACCCTGGCCCTGGGCGGGTTGTCCGGTTTCGGCTGGGCTTCCCGTGTGCTGAGCCGGGGCTTTGATCCTTTTCGCATGGCGATGTGGGGCACCTTCATTGGCATCCCGGCCTTTTTGCTGGTGACCGGGTCGGCGCTCACGGGCGCGATCTGGATGTTTGTTGTCGGCACCCTGCTGATCGGTTTCGGCGCCGGCATTTTTGGCCATGGCACCTTGACCGCGACCATGAACCTTGCACCCAAAGACCAGGCGGGTCTTGCGCTGGGGGCATGGGGCGCCGTACAGGCCACCGCAGCCGGTGTGGCCGTAGCCTGGGGCGGTATCATGCGCGACCTTGTGGCCCATGTGACCAACTCAGCCACCGGGTATCTGTCGGTTTACGTGCTGGAAGCTGCGCTGCTGCTGGTCACGATGCTGGCCATGGTTCCTTTGCTTCGTTCCCGATCCGTACGCAACCCCGACCTTTTACAAGGAGAGTCCCCATGAAAGTTCACCATATTCTGTTGATTTTGTGGTTTCTGGTTCTGTTCTTCATGATGGCCAACTGGTTCAACAGGCCCAAAAAGTAACTGCACCCGAGACGGCGTCCGCCGGCCCGCAGCGGCCGCGTGTCGCCGTTTTCCGTTCAGCTCTGCGCTGAGCGGGACGACACGGCGATACCGCCGACGATCAACGCGAAAGCCGCCATGTGGTACCACTGCGGCCATTCGCCCAGCGCCAGCGCCGATAACAACGCGGCGAACAGCGGCGTCAGGTTGACAAAAAACCCGGCAATGTTCGGCCCCGCAGCCTGTACGCCCAGGCCCCAGCAACGGTAGGCCAGTAGGGCGGGAAAAACCGCAACGTATGCCAAAGCCGCCAACAAGGGCAGCCCCCAGTCAATATGGGCCTGGCCACTGACCCATTCGGTGGCGGTAAAGCTGCCGGACCAGAACAGGCCGAAGGCAATTTGCGCCAACAAAAATGCCGCCCAGTCGCCGCGCACCGTGGCCGGTTCTTTGGTCACGCTGATCAGCCAACTGTAGCCCGCCCAGCAGGCGGTCGCCACCAGCACATACACATCGCCCCACACCAGTTCCACCTGCAGCAAGGCCGTGATATCCCCTCTGCACAACACCAGCAGCACCCCCACCACAGACAATGCTGCGCCGAGCAGTTGCTGTTGGCGCAGGCGCTGCCCGAAAAACAAGGCGCCGATGCCCAGCATGAATACCGGCGTGCTGGATGCGACCAGGGTCACATTGATTGGGCTGGAGGTGCGCAAAGCCAGGTACTGAAAGCTGTTGTAGCACCCCACGCCCAGCAGACCCAGCAGCGCGTAGCGCCGCCAGTGCGCCCACAAGACGCTGTCGGGCCGCACCACCCAGCGCGCCAGGGGCAGCAGCAAAAGGCCTGCCAATACCCAGCGCAAAAAGTTCAGCGTCATCGGTGAAATCATCGGGTACACCATGCGCCCGACCAGTGCATTGCCGGCCCAGAACAGCGGAGCCAGACTCAGTAGCACCGCGGCGCGGGGTGTCAATCGACCGATGGGGGAAGACATAGCGCGGGGTTCCGGGTTGCGGTGGTGGTTCGCCGGCGGGTGGCGTCTGACGAAAAGGTGACGAGCCTTGACCCCGGCACTGACTCTGCAGTTAGGGCTGCTTGGTTCCCCACCTGACCCGGTTGGCCGCTTCACCATGCGGGAAGGCCCGTCGAGCGCGATTGTATGCCCCGGCTTGCGCAGGTGCGGCTCTTAGAATCCCGCCATGTCCTACCTTGTGCTCGCCCGCAAATACCGTCCGCGCAATTTTGCGGAAATGGTGGGGCAGGGCCATGTGGTGCAGGCGCTGTCCAACGCGCTGTCGTCCGGGCGTTTGCACCACGCGTATTTGTTCACCGGCACGCGCGGCGTGGGCAAGACCACGGTGGCGCGGATATTGGCCAAATCGCTCAACTGCGTGGGTGCCGACGGGCAGGGCGGCATCACCGCCACGCCTTGTGGTGTCTGCCAGGCCTGCGTGGACATCGACAGCGGGCGCTTTGTGGACTACACCGAGCTGGATGCCGCCTCCAACCGCAGCGTTGACGAGATGCAATCCTTGCTGGAGCAGGCGGTCTACAAACCGGTGCAGGGGCGCTTCAAGGTCTTCATGATCGACGAGGTGCACATGCTCACGGGGCATGCGTTCAACGCCATGCTCAAGACGCTGGAGGAGCCGCCGGACTACCTCAAATTTGTGCTGGCCACCACCGACCCCCAAAAGGTGCCGGTCACCGTGCTCTCGCGCTGCCTGCAGTTCAGCTTGCGCCCCATGGCGCCCGAGACCGTGCGGGAACACTTGCAAACGGTTCTCGCTGCGGAGCACATCGCGTCGGATGCCGGGGCCTTGCGTTTGCTGGCGCGCGCGGCGCGCGGTTCCATGCGCGATGCGCTGAGCCTGACTGACCAGGCGATTGCCTTTGGTGCGGGCCGGCTGGATGAGGCCATGGTGCGCCAGATGCTGGGCAGCGTGGACCAGTCCTATGTGTTCCAGCTCATCGAAGCCTTGGCGCAGGGCGATGGCGCAGCGGTCTGCGCTTTGTGCGAAGTGCTGCGCACGCACGGTTTGAGCGCCGCTTCCGCCTTGGAAGACATGGCCGCCGTGTTGCAGCGCATGGCGGTGTGCCAGGTCAGTGCGGGTGCGCCGGACGATACCGACCCCGATGCCGCGCGGATTGCCGCGCTTGCGGCGATGCTGCCCCGCGATGAAACCCAGTTGCTCTACAGCATATGCCTGCACGGCCGTGCCGATTTGGGCCTGGCCCCCGACGAATATGCGGCCCTGACCATGGTTTTGCTGCGCTTGCTGGCGTTCAAGCCCGCCGCAGCCGTGGACGCAGGCCAAGCCGCACCACAGGAAAAAAAAAGCCTGAATAGTCCACCCCCGGCTTCGCCGCCGGGAAAGCGCGTGCCGGTTCGCGACAGCGCACCGGCGCAGCCGGGTGTGGCGCTTACCCCTGAACACAACCCGGCAGACGCGGTGCGCCAGGAGATGGACCTGGAACGCGATAAGCAGGGTCCGCAACCGGATGCCGCTTGGCCGGGCGAAGAAGCCATGGAGCCGGTGCCTGCGGGTGATGCCCACCTGTTTGACGACGCCAGCCAAGCGGCAGTCGCGCCGGCCACCCGGGTGATCGGCATCCCGGTACGCTCGGCCAGTCCCACCGCGCCTGAACCGGCCGCAGCTGCAAGCCTGGAGCCCACCGAGGAGGGTGCGTTCTGGCATGCCGTGGTCCAGCCCCTGGTCGAAAGCGGCGCCGTGCAAGCCATGGTGCGTGAGCTGGCCCTGCAGTCACAGCTGGTGGCCCGCGATGAGGGGCTGTGGGTGCTGCGGGTTGAGCGCGCGTCTTTGAACCAGGCATCCAACCGCGAACGCCTGGCCGGCGTATTGCGCGCGGCCGGGCACGCTGTGGATGTGGCCGTCGAGATCGGCCGGGTGAGCGACTGCCCGGCGCGGCGCAACAGTGCGGCCAGTCAGGGCCGCCTGGACGCAGCGCGCCGCCTCATTGAGGCCGACCCTTTTGTGCAGCGCATGGTGCAGGAATTTGGGGCGAAAATCGTTCCCGGTTCGGTGCGGCCGCTGTGACGCCATCCTCTCTTCATATTGACCTCTAAGGAAAATCCCCATGTTCAACAAAGGACAACTCGCCGGCTTGATGAAACAAGCGCAGGCCATGCAGGAAAACATGAAGCGCGCCCAGGAAGAGCTCGCCACCATCGAGGTCAGTGGCGAATCCGGTTCCGGGTTGGTCAAAGTCACCATGACCTGCAAGTACGAGGTCCGGCGGGTGCAGATTGATCCCAGTCTTTTGGCGGATGACAAAGACATGCTCGAAGACCTGGTCGCTGCCGCCTTCAACGCGGCGGCCCGCGCCGTGGAGGAGACCACCAACGCCAAGATGGGCAAGTTCACTGCCGGCATGCCAGGCCTGCCCGGCGGCATGAAGCTGCCCTTCTAAGGTGACGCAGGAACCGGGCGCCACCGGCGGCGCGGCGCTGGAGGTGTTGGTCACCGCTTTGCGCCGTTTGCCCGGAGTCGGTCAGAAGTCGGCCCAGCGCATGGCCTTTCACTTGCTGCAACACGACCGGGCTGCCGCCCAGCAACTGGGCCGTGCCTTGCTGCATGCGGCTGACAACGTGCAGCATTGCCAGCGCTGCAACACCTTTGCGCAGGCCGCTTTGTGCGAGGTGTGTGCCAACCCGCAGCGCGATGCGACCCTCTTGTGCGTGGTGGAAACGCCGGCGGATCAGGCCGCGCTGGAGCGCACCAAGGCCTACCAGGGTTTGTATTTTGTGTTGATGGGCAAACTCAGCCCGCTCGATGGCATCGGCCCCAAAGACATCGGTATCCAGGCTTTGTTTGCGCGGGCCGGTGACGGCGTGGTGCGCGAAGTGATTCTGGCCACCAACTTCACCGCCGAAGGGGAGGCCACAGCCCATGTCATCAGCGAAGGCTTGAAGGCGCGCGGCCTGCGCCCGACCCGCTTGGCGCGGGGCGTTCCCGTGGGCAGTGAGCTGGAATACGTGGACCTCGGTACCATTGCGCACGCGCTGGTCGATCGCCGCTAGCCGCGCTTCAGGAGGAGATCCGATGCCCCATTTTTCTCTGGCTTACTGGTGCGTGCTCGCCGCCGCCGTGTTGCCGATTGTCTGTGCCGGTATCGCCAAGTCCGGACGCTTTGTGCCGCTGAGCGAAGGCGGTTATGACAACCGCAACCCGCGGGATTGGCTGGCGCAGCAAACCCAATGGCGCGGGCGCGCCAATGCGGCGCAGGCCAACAGTTTTGAGGCGCTGCCGTTTTTCATCGGTGCGGTCGTGATCGCCCACCAGCTGGGCGCGGAGCAGAATTGGCTGGACTTGTTGGCCGCGCTGTTCATCACCCTGCGGGTGGTGTATGTGGGCCTGTATGTCGGGGGCCTGGCCAATGCGCGCAGCCTGGTGTGGACCGGCGCATTCGCCACCAA
>CANFTU010000056.1 GCA_947450005.1 Comamonadaceae bacterium
GACCACCGGCATGATCGAACCCTTCGAGCCCGGGCAAATCCGCCAGGTCGATGGCAAAAAAATCATCTCGTACGGCACCAGCAGCTACGGCTACGACATCCGCTGCGCGCCTGAGTTCAAGGTGTTCACCAACATCCACAGCACGGTGGTGGACCCCAAGAACTTCGATGAGAAAAGCTTTGTCGACTTTCATGATGACGTCTGCATCATTCCGCCCAATAGCTTTGCGCTGGCGCGCACCGTGGAATTTTTCCGCATTCCGCGCAATGTGCTGACGATTTGCGTGGGTAAAAGCACCTATGCGCGCTGCGGGATCATCGTCAACGTCACGCCGTTTGAGCCGGAGTGGGAAGGCTACGTGACGCTGGAGTTCTCCAACACGACGCCGCTGCCGGCCAAAATTTACGCCGGTGAAGGCTGCGCACAGGTGCTGTTTTTTGAGAGCGACGAGGTCTGTGAAACCAGTTACAAAGACCGTGGCGGCAAGTACCAGGGGCAGGTCGGCGTCACCTTGCCCAAGGCCTGATCGGTGCGGCTTTGGCGGCAAAACCGGTGCATCGGGGATAATCCGACTTAGCTCCGCTTCTCGGTGCCCCCCTGCTATCGGACGGATAGCAACTTTTCCTGCTATGCATGACCGATCTGACGCACTTGAATTCCACCGAATCCTCCCACTCTGACACCCCGGCGGACGCTACCGCCATCCCTCCTTCGCCGCCGGAAAACGCCGCGCCCGCGATGGCCTTTGCCCAACTCCAACTCGCCGACAAACTGGCCCGCGCCGTGGCCGAAATGGGTTACGAGCGCATGACGCCGATCCAAGCCCAGGCGATTCCCGTGGTCCTGACCGGCCAGGATGTGATGGGCGCAGCCCAAACCGGCACCGGCAAGACCGCTGCTTTCACCCTGCCGTTGCTGCAGCGCATGCTCAAGCACGAAAACGCATCCACCTCGCCTGCGCGCCACCCGGTGCGCGCGCTGGTTCTGCTGCCCACGCGCGAGCTGGCTGACCAGGTGGCGCAACAGGTCAAGCTCTACGCCAAGTACACCGATCTGCGCTGCGCCGTAGTCTTCGGCGGCATCGATATGAAGCCCCAGACCGCCGAATTGAAAAAAGGCGTTGAAGTGTTGGTGGCAACGCCCGGACGTTTGCTCGACCACATCGAAGCCAAGAGCGCGGTACTGAACCAGGTCGAATACGTGGTGCTCGACGAGGCCGACCGCATGCTCGATATCGGTTTTCTGCCAGACCTGCAGCGCATCCTGAGTTATCTGCCCAAGCAGCGCACCACGCTGTTGTTCTCTGCCACCTTTTCGCCCGAGATCAAGCGCCTGGCCGGCAGCTACCTGCAAAACCCGGTGACCATTGAGGTGGCCCGCTCCAACGCCACGGCGCCCAATGTTGAACAGCGTTTTTACAGCGTCAGCGATGACGACAAGCGCGCTGCCCTGCACCAGGTGCTGCGCACCCGCGGCATGAAGCAGGCCTTTGTTTTTGTGAACAGCAAGCTGGGGTGTGCCCGCCTGGCCCGCTCGCTGGAGCGCGAAGGCCTGATCACCGCTGCGCTGCATGGCGATAAGAGCCAGGACGAGCGGCTCAAGGCGCTGGACGCATTCAAAAAAGGCGAAGTCGATTTGCTGGTCTGCACCGACGTGGCCGCGCGGGGACTGGACATCAAAGACGTGCCCGCTGTCTTCAATTTCGATCTGCCCTTCAACGCCGAAGACTATGTGCACCGCATTGGCCGCACCGGGCGTGCCGGGGCCTCGGGGTTGGCAGTGAGTTTTGTCGGTGGCGGCAATGACGTGCGCCTGCTGGCCGACATCGAAAAGCTGATCAAGAAAAAATGCGAGATCGAGCCCATGGACATGGGTGTGGCCGAGCGCCCGCCCCGGCGCGATAGTGTCGAGCGGGATCGTGGCGAGCGCCTGGAGCGCAGCGACCGCGCCGAGCGGCGCGAGCACACCGAGCGTACACCCCGGCGCGAATACCCGCGTGCGGCAGCACCGCGTGATCCGTTTTTCGACAAGCCCTATGAGCCCAGCGACGCCCCCGCCGCACCCAGCTGGGAGCCGGCTAAACCGACCACCAGCGGGCGCAGCATTTCGGCCAACATCAAGCCCAAGCGGGTGGTCGCAGCGCTGTTCAAATCCACTTGAGTGCCGCCGCTGGCGGCTGAACGCTTGGCGCGAGCGGGTGCAGGCCCCTCTCAGCACCCGTCGCTGCAATCAACGGCTAAGCGGGTGCTGAGGAATTCACCACGGGCGTCCAGCCCATCGATGCGCAGTGCGCTCAGGCTGCGCCCCCAGACGCAACCCGTATCCAGACACCACACGTTCTCGCGTTCCGTCCAACCCAAGGCGGCCCAGTGGCCAAAGGCAATCCTGGTGCCGGCGCTGGCACGCCCGGGCACCTCAAACCAGGGCAGGTAGCCCGCTGGTGCCTGCGTCTCCTTGCTGGCAAATTCCATCGCGCCTTCCGCGCTGCAATAGCGCAGGCGGGTCAGTGCATTGACCACCACGCGCAGCCGGTCTGCGCCGTGCAGTGCGTCCGACCAACGCTGCGGTGTGTTGCCGTACATGGTCTGCAAATAGGGTTGCAGGGCGTCGCTGCGCAACACCGCGTGCACTTCCTCGGCCAGTGCCAGTGTTTTTTCAGCGCTCCAGGCGGGGAGCACCCCGGCGTGCACCAGCAACAGGTCTTTGCCAAAGGGTGACTCCATCCGCGCCAGCGGCTGGGTGCGCAACCAGGCCAGCAGGCGGTCGCGCTGCGGGCTGTTCAAAATGGGTCCGAGCGTGTCGCCGCCGTGCGCTGCACGGATGCCGTGGGCCACTGCGAGCAAGTGCAAATCATGGTTGCCAAGGATGCAGTGCGCCGAATCCCCGAGTGCCATCAAGCGCTGCAGAACGCCCAGCGAGTCCGGTCCGCGGTTGACCAGATCGCCTACAAAGCAAGCCGTATCGCGCGAGGGGGAGAAGTCGATGTGCTGCAGCAAGCGCCCGAGGGCGGCATTGCAACCCTGGACATCGCCGATCAAGTAGAAAGCCATGGCTTGGGGCCTCAATCCAACGCGCCCGGGCCCAGCAGGAGCGCGCCTATGCGACGCGCGCTGTGTTCAATGGTCGGTACGTGCGTGAGCAAATCGGCCAGGCTCATGCGCGCGGTTGGTGTGTGGCAGGCCACTGCCGCCACGCACTGTCCGCGTGCGTCGCGCACCGGTACCGCGATGGCCACCATGCCGTTGATGAATTCCTCCTTGTCCACGCCGATGCCGCGTTTGCGGGTGTGGGCAATCTCTGTCAACAGCGCTTCGGTTTGGGTGATGGTCTGTGCGGTTTTGCGCGCGCAGTCCAGGGTGGCGAGCAGCGCCTGGCATTGCGCCACCGGCATTTGCGATAGAAAAAGCTTGCCACTGGCGGTGCAGTGCAGCGGCACGCGCGAGCCCGGAGGCAGCGTCATGCGCAAAGGTTCCGTGGTCTCGACCCGGTCGATGTAGACCACGTGGTCACCGGCGCGTGCCGTCAGGTTGCAGGTTTCCCCCAGCCGCGCCACCAAGGCGCTGAGCAGCGGGCGGTAGCGGTGCGCCACCGTGGCCGCGCGCAGGGTGCTCAGGCCCAGGGCAGCCGCGCGCGGGCCGAGCCGGAAAGCGGGGCTGCCGGGCTCGCGCATCACGTAGGCCTGGCTCTCCAGCGTATGCAGCAGACGCATGGCGGAGGCTTTGGGGAGCGCGAGTTGCTCTGCCAGCGCCGACAAGCTCATGCCGGTGTGCTGCTGCGCCAGCAGCTCCAGCACCTGCAGCGGTCGCAGCGCCCGGGCGTCGGCACCCGCGTCCACGCCGCCGCGCGGGGTGGACGCTACGGTTTTTGAAACACTTTTGCGGTGATTTGTTTCAGATAGGGGCACGGGCGATATGTCTGCTTGCGTATTTGCTCAAGGGCTTTTTAGTATGTCCCACATCGTATGGTTCATGCCATTGTCCACCGCCTGCGCGGTGGCTCTTATCAGAAGGATGGGTTTTGGAGACTTTCGATTACGTGGTGGTCGGTGCCGGCTCGGCGGGTTGTGTGCTGGCCGCGCGTCTGTCGGAAAACGGGCGCTTCACCGTCTGCCTGCTTGAGGCCGGGCCCGAGGATCGCTCTTTCTGGATCCATCTGCCCATCGGCTATGGCAAGACCATGTGGGACCCGCAGCTGAACTGGATGTTCGAGACGGAGCCCGACCCGGGCATGCACGACCGTCGCATTTTCTGGCCGCGCGGCAAGTGCCTGGGCGGATCGAGCTCGATCAACGGCCTCATTTACATCCGGGGCCAACAACAGGACTACGAGCATTGGGCGGCTTTGGGCAATACGGGTTGGAGCTGGGACGAGGTGCTGCCATATTTCCGCCGGGCCGAGGGCAATGACCGCTTGTCGGGTCCGCTGCACGGGCAGGACGGCCCGCTCAAAGCCTCCTCGATCGCGTCCAAGCATCCGCTGGTGGAGGCCTTTATCGGCAGTGCCCGTGGGCTGGGCGTGCCGCAGACCGATGATTTCAATGGTGCCTCGCAAGAAGGCGTGGGCTATTACCAGCTCAGTACCCACAATGGCATGCGCTGCAGCGCCGCACGGGCCTATCTGCGACCGGCACGCAAACGCCCCAATCTGCGGGTGATCACCGGCGCGCGTGCCACCCGCGTGCTGTTTGCGGGCGACAGCAACAAGGCCAGTGGCGTGGAGTTTGAGCGCCTGGGCCGGCGCAGCAGCGTGCAGGCGGCGCGTGAGGTGATCGTGTGCGCCGGTGCCTTGCAGTCGCCGCAGTTGTTGCAGCTCTCCGGCATCGGACCGGCAGCGCTATTGGCCGAGCACGGTATTGCGGTGCGCCACGACCTGCCCGGCGTGGGCGAGAACCTGCAAGACCATTTGCAGCTGCGCCTCATTCTGGAGGCGAACCGGCCGATTACCACCAACGACCAGATGCGCAGCCTGTGGGGTCGCGCAGCCATGGGGCTGGACTGGTTGCTGTTTCGCCGGGGGCCACTGGCCATCGGGATCAACCAGGGCGGCTTGTTTACCCGCGTGAACCCGGCATCGACCACGCCAGATATCCAATTTCATTTCTCCACCCTGTCAGCGGATCTGGCGGGTGGCACGGTGCATCCGTTTTCCGGCTTCACCATGTCGGTGTGCCAGTTGCGCCCGCAGTCACGCGGCCATGTGCGCATCCGCTCGGCCAACCCCCTGGATGCCCCGGCTATGCAGCCCCTGTATCTGTCCCACCCGGAGGACCGCGCCACGGCCATTGCGGCGCTGCGCTATGCCCGCAAGCTGGCGCACAGCGGCCCTTTGGGTGCTCTGGTTTTGCGTGAACACCGGCCTGGCCCGGAGGTGCAAACCGATGACGAAATCCTGGATTTTTGCCGCCGCTACGGGGCCACGATTTTTCACCCCTCGGGTACCTGCAAGATGGGGCCGGATGGCGACCCGATGGCGGTGACCAATCCGCGCTTGCAGGTGCGCGGGGTGGCGGGTTTGCGTGTGGTGGACTGCTCCGTCATGCCCACTTTGGTATCCGGTAACACCAATTGGCCGGTGGTGATGATGGCGGAGAAAGCCGTAGACTGGATTCAGGCCGATGCAGCATCCGGGCTTTGAGAGCCGGATTTTTTTAACCACCAAGAGGAGACACGATATGGAACACTTTGAACAACGGCGCACCTTGCTCGGTGCCATGGCCGCTGCCGGTTTGGCCGGTGCTGCGTCGCTGCCCACAGCGGCCCAGGCGCAAAACGCACCGACCGCCTGGGGCTGGCCCCAGCCCTACACCAAGGTGTCGGACAAGTCCATTGCATGGCTCAAAGAAAAAGGCTGGTGGCCGCTGGGTGTGGGCTGGCAGGCACCGTGGTCCGGCCAGAACACGGTGATGGCGGTGATGGACCGCCAGGGCTTGTTGAACAAGCGCGGTATTGAGGAAAAGTTTACGTCCTTCACCTCGGGGCCGGCGCTGAATGAGGTGTTTGTGTCGACCAAAATCCAGGTCGGCGCGGGCGGTAATTTCCCGCTCAATTCGCTGATTGACAAGCAAATTCCGCTCAAAGTGGTGTCCATCGTTTGCCCTAATTTGCGCCACCATGTGATTGTCCCTATCGATTCACCGCTGAAGTCGGTGAAGGACTTTAAGGGTGGCAAGGGCGGCGAGCCCTACGTCATCGGAATTGCCACCGGCTCCTCCGGCGAGTTCTATTTTCAGATGATGGCCGGCGTGAATGGCATCCAAATCGGCAAGGACGTGATCCTGAAAAACATGCCGCCCACCGAGCAAATGCTCATGCCCAAAGGCATTGATGCGGTCGTGCCCTGGGACTACACCTGCTCGCTGATGATGAACGAGCGCAAGAACGGTCGCTCCATCGACGTCAGCTACCCCTACAACATCTACCAGGGCTCGATTTATTTACGCAAAGAGCTGGTCGATAACGTGCCCGATGTGGTGCAGGCGATCACCGATGCGATTGTCGAAGCCACTTTGTGGATACGCCTGAACCCGGACGCGGCTGTAGCCACCATGCAGGAAGATCCCAATCTCAAAAGCGTGCCCACTGCGCTGCTGCTTCAGCAGACGCTGGAATACAACAATCTGTACAAGCCGACGTATCTGTATCCCATCGTCGATTTCTGGGCGCATGAGAACGAAAAAATCGCCAACTGGTTGTACGAGAACAAGCGTTTGCAAAAGCCTTTTTCGGCCAAAGAGTTTGGTGCGGTTTTCGCTCCTGAGTTCATGCAAAAAACTTTTGAGACCCTGGGCTGGAAAATCCCCACGGTACCGCCAACCATTTCGTCCAAGTGGGCCGGCAAGATTGGTGAACTGCCCTATCCGCCCTATGACACCCTGCTGACCATGAAGGCTCCGCAAGCCTGGCCTGAGCGCAGTGACCTGACCAAGGCGTACACCTACAACGGCCAGACGGTCAAGCCTTGAGCCGGAGCACGCGACCCATGTCCTTGGCCGCACCGTCGCCGTCCGCACCTTCAGGCTCTACCTGGGGCTGGCTGACCCGCTGGGCGACCATGCTGGCGCTCTTCCTGGTCTGGGAGTGGCTGGCCCGTTTCTGGTTGCCCACAAGCCAGCCCGATTTGGTCACTCTCATGCCCCCGCCCAGCGGCGTGTTGGCGGCGGGCTGGGAGCTGCTGCAGTCTGGTGATCTGGTGCATCACCTGTGGGCGTCTTTGAAACGTGAGCTCACCGCCTTCGGTTTCGCGCTGGTGGCGGTGCCGCTGGGCATTGCCATGGGCTGGTGGCCGCGTTTCAATCGCCAGCTCGATCCGGTGATTGAAATACTGCGGCCCATCCCGCCGATTGCCTGGATTCCGCTGTCGCTGCTGTGGCTGGGTATTGGCAACGCGCAAAACCAGTTCATCATTTTTCTGGGCATTTTTTTCCCCCTGCTGCTCAACACCATACAGGGCGTGAAAAACATCGAGCCCAACCTGGTGCGCGCAGCGCGCTGCCTGGGCGCGGGGGAGTTGCAGCTGCTGCGCCGGGTGGTCCTGCCGGCGGCCCTGCCCATGGTGCTGACCGGCGTGCGCGTCGGCTTTGGCGTGGGCTGGATGGCGCTGGTGGCCGCTGAGCTGGTGGGGGCCACCTCGGGGCTTGGCTTTTTAATCAACGATGCGCGCAGCGTGCTGCGCACCGATGTTGTGATTCTGGGCATGCTGACCATCGGCTTTGTGGGCCTGTTCATCGACTTGCTGATCCGCCGTATCGCCAAAGCGGTGTTGCCCTGGTCCCTGGCGGCGCAAAAGTGATTTCTCGCAGAAAACGGAGTAAGCCATGGCACGCGTGCTGGTAGAAAACCTGGACAAAGTATTTCCGCCGCAACAGCGTGGGCAGGACCCGGTGCACGCGCTGCACCAGGTGAACTTCGCGGTCGAAGAAGCCGAGTTCTGCTGCATCCTGGGCCACAGTGGCTGTGGCAAAACCACACTGCTCAACATCATGGCCGGGTTTGAGCCGGTCAGCGCAGGCAGCGTGCGCGTGAACGGGCAGCCTGTAGGAAAGCCATCCTGGCAGCGCACCATGGTGTTCCAGGACTACGCCCTCTTTCCATGGCTGACCGTAGAACGCAATATTGCGTTTGGCCTGGAGATCAAGGGCGTCGCAGCTGCCGAGATTACGCGCACCGTGCAGCGCCAGGTCGAGTTGGTGGGTTTGCAGGGTTTTGAGTCGCGCCTTCCGCACGCGCTCTCCGGCGGAATGCGCCAGCGGGTGGCGATTGCGCGGGCGCTGGCGGTCGACCCGGAGGTTGCTTTGTTTGACGAGCCTTTTGCCGCGCTGGATTCGCAAAACCGGGCCCTGCTGCAAGACGAGTTGGTGCGCATCTCGCGCGCCACGCGCAAAACCATGGTGCTGATCACGCACAGCATCGAAGAGGCCATCAAACTGTCCGACCGCATCATCGTGATGACGCGCCGACCGGGAACCGTCAAAGCCAATATCGTGGTCGATTTGCCCCGCCCCCGCGACGAGGAAGACCCACAGGTCGTGCGCCTGAAGAAGGAGTTGCGCGCTTTGATTGCCGACGAGCGCGAACCGGAGCGGACACCCTAGCGTTCGCGTGGGGTTGGACACTGCGCCCAGCGTGCAGTACAGTGCCGCAGTGTTCAATGCTGTGGCCCCGCGATGGAATTTTTGCTGATTGTTTTTCTGACCGTACTCAACGGCGTATTCGCCATGTCGGAGCTGGCCTTGGCCGCGAGCCGTAAAGCGCGCCTGGCGGCCATGGCGGAGGCGGGGGACAAGGGGGCGCAGGCGGCTTTGGTGCTGCTGGGTCAGCCGAATCAGTTTTTGAGCACCGTACAGGTGGGTATCACCTCGATTGGCGTACTCAACGGCATTGTGGGCGAGGCCGCTTTCAGCGACGGGCTGGCCTTGTGGTTGGAGACCTGGGGCGTGCACCAGAGCGCGGCTGCGATTTCGGCCACGGCAATTGTGGTCACCACCATCACTTTCACCACCATTATTTTTGGCGAACTGGTACCCAAGCGCATTGGCCAATTGCACCCGGAAGCGGTTGCGCGCTGGGTGGCGCGGCCCATGCTGTGGATGGCCACGGCGGCCAAACCCTTCGTGAAGCTTTTGTCGGGCACCACCGCCTACACGCTGCGGGTTTTACGCATCGATGTGAACGCCACACGCCACGTGACCGAGGAGGAGATCAGCGCCAGTCTGGAAGAAGGCGTGGACGCGGGTGTGATTGAGGAACACGAACACCAAATGGTGCAAAACGTATTCCGTCTGGACGAGCGGCCGTTGACCTCGCTGATGACGCCGCGCACCGATGTGGCCTGGCTCGACGCGGAATGCAGCGTGGGTGAGAGCTTGTCACAGGCCCGCGCGCAGGGCGAGAACGGCGGTCATTCCTGGTACCCGGTCTGTCGCGGTTCGCTGGATGAAGTGATGGGCGTGATCAGTGTGGCGCGGCTGCTGGATATGCGGGACCAGCCCGACGCCGCGATGTCACCCCACATCAGTCCGGCGGTGTTTGTGCCCGAGACGCTCAGCGGCATGGAGCTGCTGGAGCAGTTTCGCAAGCAAGCCAGCCGCCTGGTCTTTGTGGTCGATGAATACGGCGTGGTGCAAGGGCTGCTCACGCCGCGCGACCTGTTGGAGGCCATCACCGGCGAGTTGCATAACGATGGCAATAGCATTGACGCCTGGGCCACACAACGCGCCGATGGTTCCTGGCTGCTCGACGGGGTGATGCCGCTGGATGAACTCAAGTCCCGGCTCGATTTGGACGATTTGCCGGACGAAGACCGCGGCCGCTACAACACGCTGGCGGGTTTGTTGATGTCGGTGAGCGGGCGTTTGCCTGCGGTGGGTGAGCGCATCGATTGCCAGGACTGGCGCTTCGAAGTCGTGGACCTCGACGGCCGGCGCATCGACAAGGTGCTGGCCACCCGGGTGTAGCGGGTGGGGTTACGCAAGCTTAGGCGGTTCCGCCGACGGTCAAGCCGTCGATACGCAGCGTGGGCTGACCCACACCCACCGGCACGCTCTGGCCCTCTTTTCCACAGGTGCCGACACCGCTGTCCAGGCACATGTCATTGCCAATCATGCTGACGCGCTTGAGGCATTCCGGGCCGCTGCCCACCAACGTGGCGCCTTTGACCGGGTACTGGATCTTGCCGTTTTCGACCCAGAACGCTTCGCTGGCTGAGAACACAAACTTGCCCGAGGTGATGTCCACCTGCCCGCCACCGAAATTGGTGGCATACAGGCCTTTCTTGATACTTGCCACAATTTCCAACGGGTCTTTTTTACCGCCGAGCATGTAGGTATTCGTCATACGCGGCATCGGCAGATGCGCGTAGCTTTCACGGCGGCCATTGCCCGTCGGTGCCACGCCCATCAGGCGTGCGTTCATCGCGTCCTGGATGTAGCCCTTGAGAATGCCGTCCTCGATGAGCACGTTGCGGGCGCTGGTGTTGCCTTCATCGTCCACGTTGAGCGAGCCGCGCCGGTCGGCAATCGTGCCGTCGTCCAGTACCGTGACACCTTTGGCTGCGACCCGTTGTCCGATGCGCCCGCTGAATGCGCTGGAGCCTTTGCGGTTGAAGTCGCCCTCCAAGCCGTGCCCGATGGCCTCGTGCAAAAGAATGCCGGGCCAGCCCGGTCCGAGCACCACGGTCATCTCACCGGCCGGAGCCGGGCGCGCTTGCAGGTTCGTGAGTGCTGCGCCAACCGCCTGGTCGACATACTGCGAAATCATCGCATCGTCAAAATAGGCCAGGCCGAAGCGGCCGCCGCCGCCCGAGGAACCGCTTTCGCGCCGGCCTTTTTGTTCCGCGATCACAGTCACTGACAGGCGCACCAACGGGCGCACATCGGCGGCAAGCACACCATCGGCGCGCGCCACCATCACCACGTCGTATTCCATGGCCAGACCCGCCATGACCTGCACCACGCGCGGGTCTTTAGCCCGGGCCAGGGTCTCCACCTTGCCCAGCAGCGCGACTTTGGTGGTGCTGTCGAGCGTGGCGATGGGGTCGGTCGGGTTGTAGAGCGCGCGGCTGCGGGCAATTTTTTGTGCGCCCACTTGGCGGCGGGCGCTGGTGCGGGCCAGTCCGATGGAGCGCACGGTGCGGGCTGCGTCCAGCAAAGAGGCTTCGGAGATGTCATCCGAGTAAGCGAATGCGGTCTTCTCACCGCTGACGGCGCGCACGCCAACGCCTTGGTCAATGCTGAAGCTGCCGGTTTTGACAATGCCTTCTTCCAGGCTCC
>CANFTU010000057.1 GCA_947450005.1 Comamonadaceae bacterium
GAGTCGGGCCTGACCGACCAGGTGCTGGACGATCCGCAACACCCTTACACCCAACTGCTGGTTTCCTCGGTGCTGCCACCATGACCATGACCACGCCCTTGTTGGAGATGGAAGGCGTGCACAAGCGCTTTGTGTTGCACCTGCAAAACCAGACTGTGTTGGACGTGCTGCGCGATTTCAGCCTGCGCGTGTTCCCGGGTGAATGCGTGCGGTTGAGCGGCCCCTCCGGTATGGGTAAAAGCACCGTGCTCAAGCTGGCGTTTGGCAACTACCAGGCCAGCGCAGGCCGGATTGCGCTGCGCGCAGTCGATGGGCAGTGGGTGGACATCACCCGGGCCAGCCCACGCGAAATCGTGCAACTGCGCGCCAGCGTGGTGGGCTATGTCAGCCAGTTCCTGCGGGTGATTCCGCGCGTTGCGGCCATCGATGTCGTGGCCGAGCCTTTGCTGGAGCCCAGCCCGGACGGACACCCGCTAATGGACGCAGCCGCCGCCCGTGCCGAGGCTGCGCGCTGGTTGGAGCGTCTGCGCATCCCACCATCTCTGTGGCAGCTGCCGCCGGCTACTTTTTCAGGTGGTGAGCAGCAGCGCATCAATATTGCGCGCAGCTTCATCCGTACCCGCCCGTTGCTGCTGCTCGACGAGCCCACCGCCTCGCTGGACCCGCTGAACACCGCCACGGTGATTGAGCTCATCCACGCGGCCCGCGCCCAGGGTGTGGGCATTGTGGGCATCTTCCATGACCCGAAAGTCGCCGCCGCTGTCGCCTCGCGCAGCGTGGCCATGCAAGCGCCTTCGCATTAACTTGTCCTCTCATTACGAAAAGCCGTTATGACTTTTTTCACCAACGCCCAACTGGTCCTCGCCGATGACGTCGTGCATGGCAGCGTCAACCTCGATGGCGCGCACATCCGCAGCGTGGACGACGGCGCGAGCAGCCTGCCCGGCGGCATCGATCTGGAAGGCGATTACCTTTGGCCCGGCATGGTGGAGGTGCACACTGACAACTTCGAGCGCCACCTGATGCCGCGCCCTGCCGTGCGCTGGGACGATGCGCCTGCGCTGTTGGCCCACGATGCGGAAATTGCGTCTTCGGGGATAACCACCGTGCTCGACGCGCTAGGTGTGGGCGAGGCCGACCCCGACAGCGTGCGGGGCAGCGAGTGGGACTCGGTGTTGGCGCATGTTGCCGAGTTCGGCCAGCGCGGCTTGCTGCGCGCCGAGCACCTGCTGCATGTGCGCTGCGAGCTGCCGGCACCCAACACCTTGTCACTGTTTGAGCCCTTCAAAGACAACCCCTTGGTGCGCATGATTTCGCTCATGGACCATACGCCCGGCCAGCGCCAGTGGGAAAACATCGAACACGCCTGGATTTACTTCAGCGGTAAGAAGGGCTGGAGCCAAGCGAAGTTTGAAGCCCGTGTGGCCCAGGCCCGGGAAGATCAAGTGCGCTACGCGCAGCCGCACCGTGCCTTTTTCACCGCCTATTGCCAGCAACATGGCATTACCCTGGCCAGCCACGATGACACCACGGTTGCGCATGTCGAAGAGGCCTACGCAGAAGGCGCTACCGTGAGTGAATTCCCGACAACGGTGCTGGCGGCGCAGGCCGCGCACGCACGCGGCATGGTCACCATCATGGGTGGGCCCAACGTGGTGCGTGGCGGCTCCCACTCGGGCAACGTCTCGGCCATCGAGCTCGCGCGCCTGGGCCTGATGGATATCCTGTCTTCCGACTATGTGCCGGGCAGCTTGCTGTCGGCCACGCTGCGGTTGACCGAAACCGCCGGTTTGAGCCTGCCCCACGCGGTGGCACTGGTAACGCGCAACCCGGCGGCTTGCATTGGGCTGCATGACCGGGGTCGGATCGCGCAGGGATTGCGCGCGGACCTGATACAGGTGCGCGTGGTCACGCTGGCCGACGGACGCCAGCAGGGTGTGGTGCGCGCGGTGTGGCGCGGCGGCGAGCGCGTTGCCTAGCCGCCGTGGTCTTGTAACTGTCATTTTTCAGTCAAGTTACTGACACGAAGCGTTTCTAAGCTGCGCGAAGTTCCTGCGCTCTCGCAGGCGCACACCACACTTCGCCATGAACACCCTTGTCATCCAGAATCTGAGCAAGCAATTCGGCCGAACCCTGGCCGTCGACAGCGTATCGCTGACGGTGCGCGGTGGAGAGTTTGTGGGAATCATCGGCCGCTCCGGGGCTGGTAAGTCCACCTTGTTGCGGCTTATCAATCGCCTCAATGAGCCCACGGACGGCAGTGTCCGTTGCAACACTACGCTGGTCACCGCGCTCAAGGGTCGTGCGCTGCGCGAATGGCGCCGCGACTGCGCCATGGTGTTTCAGCAGTTCAATCTGGTGGGGCGCTTGGATGTTCTCACCAATGTGTTGATGGGCCGCCTCACATCGGTTCCCACCTGGCGCGCACTGTTGACCGCCTGGAGCGATGCCGACAAGCTCGCAGCGTTGGAGACGCTGGACCGCTTCGGCATGGCCGACTTCGCAGCCCAGCGCTGCGACCAGCTATCCGGTGGACAGCAGCAACGCGTTGCCATCTGCCGCGCACTGATGCAGCAACCCAAAATCATCCTCGCCGATGAGCCCATCGCGTCCCTGGACCCGCGCAACACCCAGCTGGTGATGGACGCACTGGCTGCGATCAACCGGGATCTGGGCATCACGGTTTTGTGCAACTTGCATTCGCTCGATATCGCGCGAAGCTATTGCAACCGCCTGGTGGGCATGTCGGCGGGTCGCGTGGTGTTTGACGGAACGCCCGCGTCGCTCAGCGACACCGTGGCCCAGGAGCTCTATGGCCTGGAAGCGGAAGAGGCGTTGTCTGCGCCTGCACCGAGCACGGCCCACATCCTCGATTTTCCATGCCGCGCCCAGGTGGCCTGACCGTTCCCGCGTATCCACCCACTCTCCACTAAAGGACTTTTTCATGTTGAATCGTCGCGCACTCCTCGCCCTGGCCGCCGCTGGCACGCTGGTGGCTTCCGCCCAAGCCCAAGATTGGAAAGCCAAGTACCCCGAACTCATTTTTGCGTCGATCCCCGCAGAAAACGCCTCACAGGTGATGGACCGCTACGGCCCCTTTGCGGACTATCTGTCCCGTGAAATCGGCGTGCCCGTCAAAATCAAAATCGCTGCCGATTACGCTGCCGTGATCGAGGGTCAGCGCGCCGAACAGATCCACATTGCTTACTACGGCCCGGCTTCCTATGCCCGCGCCCGCATGATTGGCGCCAAGATCACGCCCTTTGCGCAAGAAATTGGCAAAGGCGGCACCAAAGGCTACTACTCCGTTTTTTACGTCAAAGCCAACTCGCCTTACAAAACCATGGCCGACCTCAAAGGCAAAAACCTGGGCTTGGTTGATCCCAATTCCACTTCCGGTAACAACGTGCCGCGCCTGGCCCTGGACCATATGAAGATCAACCCCGAAGAATTCTTCGGCAAAGTTGTGTACACCGGCAGCCATACCAATGCGGTGGTGGCCCTCAGCCAAGGCACCGTCGATGTTGCCGCCAATGCCTGGTATGCCGACAATGACACCGAACTGACCCGTGCGGCCGACAAGGGCCTGGTCAAGAAGGAAGACTTCCGCGTACTTTTCAAATCCGACCAAATCGTCAATTCGCCCTTGGCCTATCTGGACAGCTTGCCCGCTGACCTGAAGAAAAAGATCGAACAAGCGGTTTTTGATGCGCCCAAAAAAGATAAAGCTGCTTTCGACAAAATGACAGACGGCAAGTTCGAGCCCTTCCAGCCGGTGACCCACGAGGCTTATTTGCCAGTGATCGAGTTGAACAAGTTCGTGGACAACTTGCGTAAAAAGCAATAAGCCGGACCCGAGCGGCACCAAGCCCCGGCGTGCGAAGCCTCTCGCTCGCCGGGGTTTTTTCAAATACTCCATGCAGTCCCCTCCACCCGACGATCCGTTGGCCCACACGGCGCGGGCGTGGCATGCCGCCTATGTTCAGGCTGGCATCGAAAAGCGCCGGGCCTTGTGGTGGGGATTGCTGCTGTTGGGGGTGTGCGTTGCGTTCTCGGCGCGGGTGGCGGAGATATCGCCTCTGAAGCTGTGGGAGCATCTGGACGCGCTGGGAAGTTATGTCCTGCGCATCCTGCATCTGGAGAGCGGTCAATGGGTGATGTCCGACCCGTTGGAGTGGTTTTGGGGATGGAAGAAGTGGCTCAAGCTCATGCTCGAGACCGTGCTGATGGCGTATGTCGGAACGGTTGCTGGCGCGCTGGTCGCTTTGTCCGGGTGTTTTGTAGCCAGCAAGAACATTACCAGTCAGGTTTGGCTGGTTTTTGCGGTGCGTCGATTGCTGGAATTTGCGCGCACGGTGCCGGAGTTGGTGTTTGCGCTGATTTTTGTTTTGGCTTTCAGCCTCGGGCCCTTGCCGGGATTACTGGCCTTGGCCATCCATACAGCGGGTGCGCTGGGCAAGTTATTCGCCGAGGTGGTGGAAAACATCGACATGAAGCCCGTGGATGGCGTGGTGGCCAGTGGCGGGTCCTGGCTGCACGTGGTGCGCTTTGCGGTCCTGCCCCAAGTGGCGTCCAACTTCGCCAGCTACACCTTGCTGCGCTTTGAGATCAATGTGCGCAGCGCGGCCGCTTTGGGATTTGTCGGTGCCGGAGGTATCGGGCAAACCCTGTTGGAGGTGATTCGCAAGTTTTATTACGCCGACATCAGCGCCATTTTGTTGCTCATTGTGGTCTGCGTGATGTTGATCGACGGCTTAACCGAGTGGGTGCGCCACCGGCTGATCGGCGTGGAGCATCGGGCATGAGCGGCGCAGCGGGAACCACCGCATCCGCGATTCGCGCGCGCCATGCCGCCGTATTCCGCCCCTACTACCGCCAACACGGACGTACGCTGGTCGTACTGCTTGTGGCGGTTGCGTTGTGGCTTTATGGTGCCTCCGCGATGGAGGTGTCCGGCCCCCGGCTGCTCAATGGACTTGGTGAGCTAGGACGCATCGTTGGATTGATGTTGCCACCGGATCCTGGATCGTTCGCTGCAGTCCTGGTTTTTGCCAAGGCCTTGGCCGAAACCTTGGCGATCGCCTTTCTCGGTACCTTGGGCGCGGCCGCCATCGCCTTCCCGCTGGGGTTCTTGGCTGCGCGCAACACCACGGTGAGCCTCATCCTGCGCTTTCTGGCCCGACGCAGCTTTGATACCTTGCGCGGAGTAGACATTTTGATTTGGGCTCTGGTCTGGATCAATGTCGTCGGCCTGGGTCCATTTGCCGGTGTTCTGGCACTGATCAGCTCCGACGTTGGCAGCTTTGGCAAGCTGTTCTCTGAGGCGATCGAGGCGGCTGACCATAAGGCAGTGGAAGGCGTGTTGTCCACCGGTGGGTCGCGTTCGGCAGCGCTGCGTTTTGGGATCGTTCCCCAGTTGCTACCCGTCTGGCTCAGCCAGGTCCTCTATTTCTTTGAGTCCAACACGCGCAGCGCATCCATCATCGGCATCGTGGGCGCAGGTGGTGTCGGGCTGGTGTTATCCGAGCAGATTCGAACGCTGGAGTTCGGGCAAATGTCTTTCATGATTGGCTTGATCTGGCTGACGGTTTCGCTGATAGATCTGGCTTGTTCCCGCTTGCGTTTTGCCGTGATTGGCGCGCGGGCGCTGTGAGTTTTTCAACAGAGGAGAACCGACCATGTCGTTGCGCATCACGGACATTGAGAACCTGTTAAGCAGTCGCGCCACCACCTGGTATGGCCAGGAGGCGGTGAGTCAACTCGATCACGCGTTGCAGTGCGCGCAGATGGCTGAGCAGGCGAATGAGACACCTGCGACCGTTGTGGCCGCGCTGCTGCATGACCTGGGTCACATGCTGAACGCCAAGCGCGATCCGGTGCCCGACGCGGATGCCCCGCCAGAAAAAGACGATTTGCACCAGTTCGTGGCACTTCCCTTTCTGCGCAGCCTGTTCCCGGATGCGGTGCTGGAGCCGATCAAGCTGCACGTGGACGCCAAGCGTTATCTGTGTGCGGTCGATGCGGCTTACTGGGCCGGCTTGTCACCCGCGTCCAAGCACAGCCTGGTCTTGCAAGGCGGTGCGTTTGACGCTGCGCAAGTCAAGGCCTTTGAGGCGCTGCCCTTTTGGCAGGAGGCTGTGCGTCTGCGCGGCTATGACGATCGGGCCAAGGTGCCGGGCGCCCCGACGGCCGGCTTGGCGCATTTCAGCCAAACCATGTCACGTGTGGCGCTTGCGCCGCAGTTGGGATAAGCGCGTGCGAAGCAGCTTCACCCTGACCCAGCCCGGCCTGCTGTGGCGCGCGCACCTATCGGTTGCGCTGGCCGGCGTCATGAATTTTGGCTTTCGGATTTTGGTCCCTGCGATGCCGGTCATCATGGGGATCTTGCTGCGCGATCTGCGTTATGTGCGGCAATACCGGCACTATGTGGGCAAATTCTCGGTGCACTTTGATGCCCTGCGCCAAGGCCCGGTCCGCCATTACCTCAGCGACGTCTTTTTGCAGGTCAAGCAAGTGCCCGACACGATTGAGGGCGAGTGCGTGCAGTGCGGCAATTGCTGTCTGAACAAGCGCTGCGCGTTCTTAGAGCCGGTGGGGGACGACAAATTCCAATGCGGCATCTACCAATCATTCTTGCGGCGCATGTCCAATTGCGGCAGCTTTCCGCTGCACGCGCATGACATCGCCCGCTACCAGTGCCCGAGCTATTTCGTGGCCCCGGCCAGACCGGTGCTGTGGTTGAAGCCCGATAACCCCGACCGGCCAGGGGCCGTGTAGCGGCATCCCGGGTCAAACGCGCTTTATCATGGTGCATCAAAGCCCTCCCAGCTTCCTTATGCAGCCCCATGATTCCCCTGCCAAGTCCGATCCAGCCAAGCCCATGGCGTTGCTGGACCGCGACCAGGGTTTGCTGGATTTCAATGTGCGGGTTTTGTCATGGGCCGAGCGCGAGGATGTTCCGCTTTTAGAGCGTCTGCGGTTTTTGTGCATCGTCTCCTCCAACCTGGACGAGTTTTTCGAGGTGCGTGCCGGGCTCCACCTGAGTGCCGCCAAGGCGCACGACCACAGCGGGTCATACAGCGAGGAGAGTTTCGAGAAGCTCGCCGGGCTGCTGCATGAAACCGTGCAGCGCCAATACCGCATCTACAACCAGCAGCTGCTGCCGGCCTTGGCCGCGCAGGGAATCCGCCTGCTATCCCATGGCGAGCGTGCACCGGCACAGCGGGTCTGGGTGCAGCAGTATTTTGAGCGGCAGGTGCGCCCCATGTTGGTTCCGGTGGGCTTGGACCCTTCGCATCCCTTCCCGCAGGTTGCCAACAAGTCCCTCAATTTCATCGTCCGTTTAGGCGGGCACGACGCCTTCGGGCGTGAGAACGAAATCGCCATCGTGCGCGTCCCGCGCGCGCTGCCCCGGGTGATCAGGTTGCCCCACAAATTGACCGGCGAGTACAGCGGCTTTGTTTTGCTCTCCAGCGTCATCCGGGCGCAAATAGAGACGCTCTTCCCCGGGCGCAAGATGCTGGAGTTTTCCCAGTTCCGGGTGACCCGCAATTCGGAACTGGCGGTCGACGAAAACGATGTGGACAATCTGCGCACTGCGTTGCGCGAGGGACTGGTTCACCGCAATTTTGGCCAGGCGGTGCGTCTCGAAGTGTCGGCCGAATGTTCCAAGACCCTGAGCGAGTTCCTGCTCAAGCAGTTCAATTTACCGGCCAACGCGGCCTACCATGCCCACGGCCCGGTCAATCTGGTGCGCCTGAGCCAGCTGATTGATCTGGCCGAGCGGCCGGCCTTGTGCTTCCCGGCCTACCAGCCGCACCGTCCGCATGGACAGCATGGATTGGCGTCCATGTTTTCCCGATTGCAAAAAGGCGATGTTCTGGTCCACCAGCCCTTCGAGCGATTTGACCTGCTGCTGGAGTTCTTGCGCGAGGCGGTATACGACCCGCAGGTGCTGGCCATCAAGCAGACGATTTACCGCACGGGGTCCGATCCGCAGATGATGGATTTGCTGCGCGAAGCGGTGCGCCGGGGCAAAGAGGTGATGGTGGTCGTCGAGTTAAAGGCGCGCTTTGACGAAGAGGCCAACATCAACTGGTCAGAGATGCTGGAGTCCATCGGCGCCCAGGTGGTATACGGCGTGGTGGGTCTGAAAACCCACGCCAAGATGCTGCTGATCACGCGCCGCGAGGGCCGCACGATGCGGCGCTACGTGCACCTGTCCACCGGGAACTACAACCCGCGCACCGCACGCTTGTACACCGACATCAGCCACTTCACGGCCGACCCGGAACTCACCCGGGACGCCGAACAGGTGTTCTTGCATCTGGCGAGCCAAAGCAAGCTGCCGCGCATGCAGAAAATGTGGGTCGCCCCCTTCTTTCTACACAGCCAACTGGTGGCAAAAATCGCCGCACTCGGTGCCAGCGCGCGCGCGGGTAAAAGTGCCCGCATTGTTCTGAAAATGAACGCGCTCACGGATGAGCTCTTGATCCGCAGTCTGATCAAGGCGGGTCAGAACGGCGTCAAGATCGATCTGCTGGTGCGCGGTGCCTGCATGTTGCCTGCGCGGGTCGCGGGGCGTACCGACAATATCCGCGTGCGTTCGGTCATCGGGCGGTTTCTGGAGCACTCCCGGGTTTTTTACTTCCGCTCGGGCACGGTCGAGGAGTTGTACCTCTCCAGCGCCGATTGGATGAACCGCAACATGGTCCGGCGGGTGGAAATTTGCTGGCCGGTGACCAACCCCGCCTTGCGCCAGCGCCTGGTCGATGAATGCCTGCTGGCTTATTTGTATGACGGGGTTGACGCTTGGGATATGCAAGCAGACGGAAGCTACCTCCCTGTGGGCAAAACGGCAGATGGCCACAGCGCCCAGCACGCTTTGATGATGCGCTACGGCGCCTTGTACTGAATCGGGACGCAAGCATGGACCTGGTTTTATGGCGGCATGCGGAGGCAGTGGAACGGGACGGCGCGCTGGATGACTTGCAGCGCGCCCTCACACCGCGCGGTGAGCGCCAGGCTGCGCGCATGGCGGCCTGGCTGGACCGCCATTTGCCCGAAGGCGCACGCGTCTGGGTCAGCCCGGCGCTGCGCACACAGCAGACCGTGGTTCCGCTGCAGCGCAAGTTCAAGACGGTCTCCGCGCTGGCGCCTGACGCCGATGTGGACGCCTTGCTCAACCAGGTTCAGTGGCCGCATGCCAAGGGTTGCCACCTGGTGGTGGGCCACCAGCCAACCTTAGGGCTGACGCTGGCGCGTCTGCTGGGCGCGCAGGGCCAGGAATTCGCCGTCAAAAAAGGGGCTGTCTGGTGGCTGCGCTTGCGCGAGCGGGAGTTCGGGCCTCAAACCGCTGTGGTAAGCGTGCAGTCGCCAGACATGCTCTAGCCTGCTGCTGCCGGCCTGCGCAGCGCCTGACACACGGCGTTCACGCGCCGCTGGTACAAGCAGAGCATGCTTGATCCGCTTGACCGCAGCACCCCATTGGGTCCCGCGTTTTACCGCGTGCTGGCGGTGCAACTGCTGTCCACGCTGGCCGACAACGCGTTTCTGATCGTCGCCATCGCCCGCGTGATGGAGTTGGATGGTGCGCCGTGGCTGATACCCATCCTCAAAGTCAGCGCGACATTCTTTTATGTTGCGCTGGCGCCCTTCGTCGGGCCGGTTGCCGATGCCTTTGCGAAAGGGCGGGTGATGCTGGCTTCCAACGCCTTCAAGTGCTGCGCAATCGGCCTGATGCTGGTCGGGTTGGATCCGGTGTTGACGATTGGCCTGGCCGGCGTGGGGGCGGCGTTTTATGCGCCGGCTAAATATGGTTTGGTCACGGAGTTGGTTCCCGGTTCGGCGCTGGTGCGGGCCAATGGCTACTTCGAGGCCGTGACCGTGAGCGCCGTGGTGTTCGGCGTGGTGCTTGGTGGATTTCTGGTCAGTCCGGCCCTGCCCGATGTATCGGATTGGGTTTGGATGGAAGGCCCGGGCGGCGCGCCTTCCCGTCTGACCGCCGGCGTCCTGGTCGTTTTGGGTCTGCATGCCGGCGCCACCTTGCTGAGCTGGGGTTTGGCCGACAGCCAAGCCCGCTATGCGCCCAGGCCCTGGCAACTGGCTGCGATGTGCCGGTCTTTTCTCCAAGAGAACCGGGTTCTGTGGGGCGATGCTTTGGGCGGCTTATCGATGGCGGTTACCACCTTGCTTTGGGGTGCAGGCGCCACCCTGCAACTGGTGGTGCTGCGTTGGGCCACCGAGGCGCTGGCGCTCCCCTTGAGCCAGGCCTCGTATTTACAAGGCATGAGTGCGGTGGGCATTGTGGCCGGCGCGGCTTTGGCCAGTCGCTTAGTCGCCATGCGGCATGCGGCGCGCCTGCTGCCGTTGGGCGTGGTGCTGGGCTTGTCCATACCCCTGATGTTGTGCGTGCAAACCGTTCCGGCCGCGGCCGTGCTGCTGGTCGGCGTGGGTGGACTGGCTGGCTTTTTTGTGGTCCCGATGAATGCCTTGCTGCAGTTGCGGGGATGTACCTTGCTGACCGCCGGGCGGTCGGTGGCGGTGCAGGGTTGCAATGAGAACGCAGGCATGCTGTTGATGCTGCTGCTGTACGCAGCGGCTACGGCTGCGGGCATCGGGGTCAAGGTGCTGGTGCTGGCTTTTGGCGCCAGCGTCAGTGTGGCGATGGGGCTGGTCTGGTGGGCCAAGCGCCGCCATCTCCACCAAGCGCCACCCGGGGGCTGAAGCGCTGTCATGGCTGCTAACCGAGCTGCAGTCATGGAATATTCATCGAAAAGTCGCCAAGTCGTCACCGTATTTTTATACGCTTGCTGCAACCATGGACGATGACATCCTGATTGAATCCTTTGAGGGCCGCTCGCCCAGTTTGCGTATCGCGGTCGTGACGGAAACGTTCCCGCCAGAAGTCAACGGGGTCGCCATGACGCTGGGACGCATCGTGCAAGGGCTGATCGCACGCGGGCATCTGGTGCAGGTGGTGCGGCCCCGCCAGGCGCGTGAAAGTGGCTTGGTCCGGGACGATATGGAAGAGGTCTTGGCCCGTGGCGCGGCGCTGCCCAATTACGGTGAACTGCGTTTTGGCTTACCGGCCAAAAACCGCCTGGTGCGCCTGTGGACCGAAAAGCGGCCGGACGTGGTGCATGTGGTGACGGAAGGGCCTTTGGGTTGGTCCGCGGTGGCGGCGGCCCGCAAAATGCACATTGCCGTCACCAGCTCATTCCACACCAATTTCCACAGCTATTCCAGCCACTA
>CANFTU010000058.1 GCA_947450005.1 Comamonadaceae bacterium
AGTTACCGCCGCGTTCGTGGAACTGGGCCATGAAATCGCCTGCCACGGCTGGCGCTGGATCCATTACCAGAACATCGACGAGGCCACCGAGCGCGAACACATGCGTTTGGGCATGCAGGCCATTGAACAACTCACCGGCCAGCGCGCTTTGGGCTGGTACACCGGGCGCGACAGCCCCAACACCCGCCGCCTGGTCGCCGACTACGGCGGCTTTGCTTATGACTCGGATTACTACGGCGACGACCTGCCGTTTTGGATGCAGGTGCGCAAAACCGACGGCGCGCTGGCGCAGCAGCTGATCGTGCCCTACACGCTGGACTGCAATGACATGCGCTTTGCGCTGCCCCAGGGCTACTCACATGCAGACCCGTTTTTTCAATATCTGAAAGACACCTTTGACACGCTGTACGCACAGGGTGACCCCAACGGCCAGAACCAGCCGGCGATGATGAGCATCGGCATGCATTGCCGCCTGCTGGGCCGGCCCGGCCGCATCACAGCTTTGCAGCGCTTTCTGGACCATATCGCCCGCTACGACAAAGTGTGGGTGGCGCGGCGGCTGGATATTGCGCGGCATTGGGCGGCCACCCATCCCGCGCCGGTCTGAGGCACGCGTTGAGGCACACCATGGCGCTGACGCTGCAATCGCTCAACACCCTGCCGCTGGATGCGGCCGCCCGGCTGCTCGACGGCGTCTACGAGCATTCGCCCTGGGTGGCCGATGCGGCGATGGCACAGCGGCCTTTTGTGAGTCTCGCGCAGTTGCAATTCGCGCTGGCGCAGGCCGTGACCGATGCACCTTTGGACGCCCGCCTGGCCCTGTTGCGTGCCCACCCGGAATTGGCGGGCAAAGCCATGGAGGCTGGTGCGCTGACGCAGGAGTCCACCCACGAGCAAAAGACCGCCGGCCTGACCGCCTGCACGCCGCAGGAGCTGGCGCATATCCAGGCGCTCAACACCGCGTACCGCGAGAAGTTCGGCTTCCCCTTCATCGTGGCGGTGCGCGGGCCGCGCGGCACGGGTTTGTTCAAGCCGCAAATCATCGCCACTCTGGAGCGCCGTCTGGCCGGACATCCGGACTTTGAAATGGCAGAGGCGCTGCGCAATGTGCACCGCATCGCCGAAATCCGCTTGACCGATAAGTTCGCCTTACCGCCCGTGCGCGGCCAGCAGGTTTGGGACTTGCAGGAAAGCCTGGCTGCTTTCAGCGACCCAGGGTTTGCCGAGCGCGGCGAGCTGACCGTGACCTATTTGACCGACGCCCACCGGGCTTGTGCCGCCCGCATCGCGCAGGACATGCAGGACGCCGGTTGCGACAGCGTGCACATCGATGCGGTGGGTAATGTGGTCGGGCGCTACGCTGGCACGCGGGCGGATGCGCCTGCGCTGCTCACCGGCAGCCATTACGACACGGTGCGCAACGGCGGCAAGTACGACGGGCGGCTGGGCATTTATGTCCCGATAGCCTGCGTTCAGGCCTTGCACCGCGCGCAACGCCGCTTGTCCTTCGGTCTGGAAATCGTGGCTTTTGCGGAGGAAGAAGGCCAGCGGTACCGGGCCACGTTTTTGGGCGCGGGCGCGCTCACCGGCGACTTCGACCCGGCCTGGCTGGACCAACCCGATGCCGAGGGCGTGACCATGCGCGAAGCGATGCAGCACGCCGGTCTGGATATCGCGCAGATCCCATCGATCCAACGCGACCCGACGCGCTACCTCGGGTTTGTGGAAGTGCATATTGAACAAGGCCCCGAGCTCAACGCGCGCAACCTGCCGCTGGGCGTGGTCACCTCCATCAATGCCAGCGTGCGCTACACGGGCGAGGTTGTGGGAGTCGCCAGCCATGCCGGCACAACGTCCATGACACAGCGACGGGATGCTGCAACGGCAGTGGCCGAGCTGATGCTGTTTTTAGAGCAGCGTGCCGCCGCCGATGGCGATTCGGTGGGGACTGTGGGTTTGCTGAATGTGCCCGGCGGCTCAATCAATGTGGTGCCCGGGCGCTGCAGTTTTTCGCTGGATATGCGCGCCCCCACGGACGCGCAGCGCGATGCGCTGGAGCGCGATGTGCTGGGCCAATTGCAGGCCATTTGCACGCGCCGGGGTGTGACGTACACGCTGACACAAACCGTGCGGGCCAGCGCCGCACCCAGTGATCCGGCCTGGCAGTCGCGCTGGGAGGCGGCGGTGCAAGCCTTGGGCTTGCCGGTGCACCGCATGCCCAGCGGCGCAGGCCATGACGCCATGAAGCTCCACACCATCCTGCCCCAGGCCATGTTGTTTGTACGCGGCGAGAACGCCGGCATCAGCCACAACCCGCTGGAGTCCACGACCTGTAACGACATGCAGCTCGCTATCGAGGCCTTCGACCACCTGCTGGCCCAGCTCGCACGCGAATACCCCTGAGCGCGTTGCCGCGTTCACAAACCAGGCCCCCACCATGCCCACTTCCCCTTTGGACCATATCCGCCTGGATACGTGGATCGACGCGCACCTGGATGAAGAGCTGCGCTTCTTGCAAAGTCTGATCCAGGTTCCCACGGACACGCCACCGGGGAATAACGCGCCACACGCCGAGCGCGCTGCCGATTTGCTCGATGCTATGGGCCTGCACACCGAGCGCCATCCGGTTCCGGCGGACTTGGTACATGCCGCCGGCTTGCAGAGCGTTACGAACCTGGTGGTGCATCGGCGCTACGGCGACGGGCCGACGATTGCGCTCAACGCCCATGGCGACGTGGTTCCGCCGGGGGACGGTTGGACGCAGGACCCTTACGGCGGCGCCGTGGTGGACGGCAGCATCTACGGCCGCGCAGCGGCTGTGAGTAAATCGGATTTCGCAACCTACGCGTTTGCGGTGCGCGCCATTGAAGCGCTCGGCTATCCGCTCAAGGGCGGGGTGGATTTGCTGTTCACCTACGACGAAGAGTTTGGCGGTGAAGTCGGCCCGGCCTGGCTGCTGGCCCAGAAGCTGACGCGCCCGGATTTGCTGATTGCGGCGGGGTTTTCCTATCAGGTCATCACCGCGCACAACGGTTGCCTGCAAATGGAAGTGACCGTGCACGGTCAGATGGCGCATGCGGCTATCCCGGAGTCCGGCGTGGATGCGCTGCAAGCCGCCACCCGCATTCTGAGCGCCCTGTATGCCCAAAACAGCCTGTACCGCAAGATCCGCTCGCAGGTGGAAGGCATCTCGCACCCCTATCTGAATGTGGGTCTGATTGAGGGCGGCACCAACACCAATGTGGTTCCTGGTCGTATCCGCTTCAAGCTGGACCGCCGCATGATTCCCGAAGAAGATCCAGCGGTGGTGGAGGCCGATATCCGCCGCGTGATCACCCAAGCCGCGGCACAGGTACCTGGCATCACGGTGGATATCCGGCGCATGCTGCTGGCCAAGGCGCTCAAGCCGCTGCCGGGTAACAAGCTGCTGGTGGACACCTTGCAGTTCCATGCCAGCGCGGTTTTTGGTGAACCTGTCCCCGCCTTGGGCTCGCCGCTGTACACCGATGCGCGGATCTTTGGCGAGGCCGGTATCCCCTGCGTGCTGTACGGTGCCGGACCGCGCACGGTGCGGGAGTCGCATGCCAAGCGCGCCGATGAGCGGCTGGCGCTGAATGATTTACGCCGCGCCACCCAGGTGGTAGCGCGCACTCTGCTCGATCTGCTGGGTTGAGCACAGGCCCCGTGTCGCGCCATCTCACGCAACTGCTGGCGCGCTTGCAACACCAGCCTGCAGTGCTGGTCACTGTGGCCCAAGCCCACGGCTCGGTGCCACGCGATGCGGGCGCCTGGATGGCGGTTTTTCCGGAACATGTGCTCAATACGGTGGGTGGCGGACATTTGGAGCAGGACGCGATAGAGGCGGCCCGCGCCATGTTGGCCGGTGGCGATGCGCTGCCGCAAACCCTGCGCTTCGCGTTGGGCCCCAGCTTGGGGCAGTGCTGCGGCGGCGTGGTGCATCTTCACCTGGAAGTTATCCACGCAGCTGACAGCGCAGCCTTGCAATCCCGCTTGCGCCAAAGTGGCCCGGTGGTCGCGCTATTTGGTGGCGGGCATGTCGGCCATGCGCTGGTGCGGGTGCTGGGCGAGTTGCCCTTTGCCGTGCAATGGCTGGACAGCCGGGATGCGATTTTTCCGGGCGATCTACCGGCCAATGTGGTGTGCGAGCAGTCGGAGCCGGTGCAAGCCGCCGTCCCGTACCTGCCCGCGCAGGCCTGTGTGCTGATCATGAGCTTCAGCCATGCGGAGGATCTGGACATCGTCGCCGCCTGTCTGCTGCGCCAGCGCGCGCAGGCTGATCTGCGTTTCATCGGCCTGATCGGCAGCCAGACCAAATGGGCGACCTTTCGTAAGCGCTTGCAGGCGCGTGGCTTCAGCGAAGCCGAATTGGCCCAGGTCACCAGCCCGATTGGTGTACCCGGCATTCCCGGTAAAGCCCCTGAAGTGATTGCCGTAGCGGTGGCAGCACAGCTGCTGCAACTCGGCGACTGAAGCCCGCACCGCGGCGGCGCGGGCAGCGGGTATAAACCCTGTTAGTTTGTTTTCTTTTTGACCCACGGCAGCCTGCCGCCACGCCATGACTACCAACGCCTACCAAACCGGACGCCTGGACCTGCCCTTTGTGGGCCATTGCACTTTTGCCAAATCACCCGTCTGCCTGGACTGGAATGCCATCGACGCCGATGTTGCTGTGATCGGCGTTCCCAACGACATGGGCACGCAATGGCGCCCGGGCGCGCGCTTCGGCCCGCGTGCGATCCGTGAGGCCTCCACGCTGTTTTCATTCGGCCATGGCGGCGCCTATGACCACGAAGACGATGTGATGTACCTGACCCGCGAGCAGGCCCGCATCGTTGACGTGGGCGATGCCGACATCGTGCACACGGATATGGCCAAAAGCCATGCCAACACCGAATACGCCATCCGCAAAATCCTGGCCGCCGGCGCCATGCCGCTGGTGCTGGGGGGCGACCATTCGGTGCACGCGCCGGTGATCAAGGCCTTTGACGGGCAAGGCCCTATCCACATCGTGCACTTTGATGCGCATCTGGACTTTGTGGACGAGCGCCACGGGGTGCGCTACGGCCATGGCAATCCGCTGCGCCGCGCCTCCGAGATGACGCACATCACGGGCATGACGCAGCTGGGCATCCGCAACGTCTCATCGAGCAACCGCGACGACTACGACGCGGCGCGCGCCGCCGGTTCACAGATTTATTCCGTGCGGCAAATCCGCAGGATGGGCGTGCAGGGTGTGCTGGATGCGATTCCGGTGGCGCCGAATTACTACCTGACGATTGACATCGATGGCTTTGACCCTTCGATCGCGCCGGGCACCGGCACGCCTAGCCATGGCGGCTTCTTGTACTACGAGGTGCTGGAAATCATCGAGGCCTTGGTGCAGCGCGGCGGCGGCAACATCATCGGCATCGACCTGGTGGAGGTGGCCCCGGCCTACGATCCGGCGGGGGTCACGGCGATTCTGGCGGCGCAGTTGCTCCTCAACAGCCTGGGTTTTATCTTCCATGCGCGCAGCCAGCGCAAAGCGGGTCAAGCCCATGGCTGAGCCCCGCCTGCATTTCGTGCAATGCCCCATGGGCGACGCGGTCGGCGCCCAGGCGGGCAGCGGCCACCGCATGGCCTACTGGGAATGGGGTGCACCGGACGCGGCGCATACGGTGGTCTGCGCCCACGGCCTGACCCGACAGGGCCGTGACTTCGATGTGCTGGCGCAGGCTTTGGTGGCGCGCGCGCCGCACCCGCTGCGCGTCTTATGTCCCGATGTCGCCGGGCGCGGGCGCAGCGACTGGCTGGCCGAGCCGCAGCATTACCAAGTGCCGGTGTACACCGGTGCCATGCTGGCGATGCTGGCGCAGTTGCAATTGACGCAAGTTGATTGGGTGGGCACCAGCATGGGTGGGTTGATCGGTATGGGCGTGTGCACGATGGCGGCATCGGTGGGCGCGCAGGTGCGCCGCTTAGTGATCAACGACGTCGGCCCGACGATTGAAATTGCCGCCTTGCGCCGCATTGGCGCGTATCTGGGTCAGCCGCTTCGCTTTGACACGCCGGAGCAAGCGGCCGCCGCTTTGTGGGCCGTGTCCAGCAGCTTCGGGCCGCATACGCCGCAGCAGTGGTTGGACCTGTGCCGTCCCATGCTCAAACCTGCAAGCGACGGCGCGGGCTGGGTGCTGCATTACGACCCGGCGATTGCGCTGCCGTTCCGTCTGGTGACCGATGAACTGGCCGAGAAAGGCCAGGCTATGGCCTGGGCTGTGTATGACCAGATTCAGACGCCCACGCTCTTACTGCGGGGCGCCTTGTCCGACCTCCTCAGCGCCGCCACCGCCGCCGCGATGGGGCAGCGCGGGCCGCGCGCGCGCCTGCACACGGTGGATGGCGTCGGCCACGCGCCCACGTTGATCGCGCCCGATCAAATCGATGTGGTGGCCGGCTTTTTGTTTGCCTGAGGCCGCGTGCAATCCCAGGCTGTCGCCCCCGCCGACGAGGCCACCGCCACGCTGATTGCTGCGCTGGCTGCAGCCCAGCTGGAGGTGGACGGGGCGCTGGTGCGCGCCCGCGCGTTTGCCGAGCCCTTGCTCGCCGGTGCCTTGCTGGATACCGGCGAGGATGTGCTGGCCCATGCCGACGGTGTGGCCGCCATCCTGGCTGGCATGGGTGCCTCGCCCACCATGCAGGCGGCCGCCTATCTGGTTTACACCTGTGACCACCTGAACAAGCCGCAGGAAGCGATTGCCAAAGGCTTTGGCGAAGGTCTGGCCGCGCTGGCGCTGGAGACCACCAAACTGGTTCGCTTGCAGCGTATGGCGCGCATCGCCCAAAATGCCGCCAGCCACGCACCGCAGGCGCAAACCCAGGCCGCGCAGACCGAGAGCGTGCGCAAGATGCTGCTGGCTTTTTCGCGTGATCTGCGGGTAGTGATGCTGCGCCTGGCCTCGCGTTTGCAGACCCTGCGCCACTTCGCTGCGAGCAAACGCCCGGTACCACCCGGCTTGGCGCAGGAGTCTTTGAACGTGTTTGCACCGCTGGCCAACCGGCTCGGCATCTGGCAGGTGAAGTGGGCCTTGGAAGACCTGGCCTTCCGTTTTCTGGAGCCGCAGACCTACCATGATGTGGCCAAGCAGCTCGACGAGAAACGCGCCGAACGCGAAGCCGCGGTGGAGAGGCTGCGCGCAGAACTGGCCGCCGAGCTAGCCGGCCAGGGCATCCGCGCGCAGGTGCAAGGGCGGCCAAAAAATATCTACAGCATCGTCAAAAAGATGCGCGGAAAAGGACTGCGCTTTGAGCGGGTGTATGACATCCGGGCGCTGCGCATCATCGTCGCCGACGTGGCGGCCTGCTATGCCGCGCTGAGCTGGGTGCACACGCGATTCAGCCCGATCACCGAAGAATTTGACGACTACATCGCCAAACCAAAGCCCAACGGCTACCAGTCGCTGCATACCGTGGTGCGCGATGCGGCGGGCGGGCCGATTGAAGTGCAGATCCGCACCGAGGCCATGCACCAGCATGCCGAACACGGCGTGGCCGCGCACTGGGCCTACAAAGAGGCGGGTGTCAAAGGCTATGCCGGTGTGAGCGCGAGCAGTCCCTACGAGGCCAAGATTGCCGTGCTGCGCCAGCTGCTGGCCTGGGAGCGCGATATTGCCGGGGGCGACACAGGGGTTGCAACCGGCACACCGGATGCGCCGGTGCTTGACGACCGCATTTACGTGCTCACGCCCGACGCGGCGGTGGTGGAACTGGTGCAGGGTGCAACCGCTGTAGACTTTGCTTACAGCGTGCACACCAATGTCGGCCACCGCTGCCGTGGCGCGCGGGTGGACGGCCATTTGGTCCCGCTGAGTACCCCGCTGCGCAACGGCCAGACGGTAGACATCATCACGGCCAAAGAGGGCGGTCCCTCGCGCGACTGGCTCAACCCCGAGTTGGGTTTTTTGAACAGCCAGCGCGCCCGCGCCAAAGTGCGGGCCTGGTTCAACGCGCAGGCCTTGACGGAAACCGTGGCCAAAGGCCGCGAAGCTGTGGAAAAGCTGCTGCAGCGCGAAGGCAAAACGGCGCTGCGGCTGGACGACCTTGCCGCACAGCTGGGCTTTAACAGTGCCGATGATTTGTTTGAGGTGGTGGGCAAGGACGCGTTTTCGCTGCGCAACATTGAAATTGTTTTGCGCCCGCCTGAATCGGTGCAGGCGCTGGACGACACCGTGCCCTTGCGCAAGCCACGCAGTAACGCCGCGGGTAAAGGCGGCGTGCTGGTGGTGGGTGTGGATTCGCTGATGACCCAGCTCGCCAAGTGTTGCAAGCCCGCCCCCCCGGATCTGATCAGCGGGTTTGTGACCCGGGGCAAAGGCGTCAGCGTGCACCGGGCCGATTGCTCCAACCTGCGCAATATGGTGGGCCGCAGCGGCGACCGGGTGATTGAGGTGCAGTGGAGCGCCGCGCCTGCGTCCGGCGCCAAAGACAGCGCCTTTGGTCAGAGTGGCCCGGTGTATCCGGTCGACATTTCGGTGGAAGCGGTTGACCGGCAGGGTTTGCTGCGCGACATCTCCGAGGTTTTCACCAAGGAAAAAATGAACGTAATCGGTGTGCAAACCCAGACCATCAAGTCGATTGCCTGGATGACGTTTACCGTTGAAGTGCCGGACGCGGCGCGCCTGGGGCGGGTTTTGCGCAGCGTGGGCGCGTTGGAAGGGGTGCGTGCGGCGCGACGCAGATAGCGAAAAGTACAATCCCCGCTGCGCTTTGCGGTATTTTTACAAAGGACAGTCGCGTGGCAGGACATAGCAAATGGGCCAATATTCAGCACCGTAAAGGTCGGCAGGACGAAAAGCGGGGCAAGGTCTGGACCCGCATCATCCGCGAGATCACGGTGGCGGCCCGCGCGGCAGGCGGTGATTTGGGCATGAACCCGCGCCTGCGGCTTGCGGTGGAGCGGGCCAAGGCGGCCAATATGCCGGCCGACCGCATCAAATACAACATCGATAAAGCCACAGGCAACCAGGAAGGTGTGAGCTACGAAGAGATCCGTTACGAGGGCTACGGCATCGGCGGTGCGGCCATCATCATCGACACCATGACCGACAACCGGGTGCGCACCGTGGCCGAGGTGCGCCACGCTTTGAGCAAGCACGGCGGCAATATGGGCGCCGAAGGCTCGGTGGCTTTTCAATTCCAGCATTGCGGTCAGTTGATTTTTGCTCCGGGCACCAGCGAAGACCGCGTGATGGAAGTCGCGCTCGAAGCCGGAGCCGATGATGTGGTCACCCATGACGACGGCGTGATTGAGGTGCTGACCGCGACGGGCGATTTCGAGGCGGTGAAAAACGCCTTGCAAGCTGCCGGCTTGGTCGCCGAGGAAGCCGCCATCACCATGCGCGCGCAAAACACCATTGAGCTCGAAGGCGAAGACGCGCTGCGGATGCAAAAGCTACTCGACGTGTTGGAAGACCTGGACGATACGCAAGAGATCTTCCACAACGCTGCCCTATGAAAGTTCTGGTGATCGGCGGCGGCGGCCGCGAACATGCGCTGGCCTGGAAGCTGGCGCAGTCGCCCAAAGTGCAAATGGTGTTTGTGGCCCCCGGCAATGGCGGCACCGCATCCGATAAGCGTCTGCAAAACCTGCCGATTACGGATATCGCCGAACTCTGCGCCTGGGCGGTGCAGGAAAAAATCGGCCTCACCGTGGTGGGCCCCGAAGTGCCCTTGGCGGCGGGTGTGGTCGATACCTTTCGCACAGCGGGTTTGCGCATTTTCGGGCCTACGCAGGCCGCTGCGCAGTTGGAGAGTTCCAAGGCTTTTTCCAAAGCCTTTATGCAGCGCCACGCGATTCCGACCGCCGCGTTCGCCACATTCAGCGAAGCGGCCGATGCGCACGCTTACGTGGACGCGCAGGGCGCGCCGATTGTGGTCAAGGCCGATGGTTTGGCCGCTGGTAAGGGCGTGGTGGTCGCCGAAAACTTGGAGCAGGCGCATGCTGCAATTGATTTCATGCTGGGCGACACCAGCCCGTCAGCAACGGCTGGCGAGGGCCAGGCCCGCGTGGTGATCGAAGAGTTTTTGCAGGGCGAGGAGGCCAGTTTCATCGTCATCTGTGACGGCAAACATGTGCTTCCGCTGGCCACCAGCCAGGACCACAAACGCCTGCGCGATGGCGACCAGGGCCCCAACACCGGCGGCATGGGCGCGTATTCACCCGCCCCCGTGGTCACGCCCGCGGTGCACGCCCGCGCCATGCGCGAGGTGATATTGCCCACGGTCCGTGGCATGGAGCAGGACGGCATTCCGTTCTCAGGTTTTCTGTACGCCGGTTTGATGGTGGACGCCCAGGGCGGCGTGAAGACACTGGAATTCAACTGCCGTATGGGTGATCCGGAGACCCAGCCCATCATGATGCGGCTGAAGACCGATTTGCTCGATGTGTTGTATGCCGCCAGTGAATCCGGCGGTCTGGACCCGGACCTGGCGCTGCAATGGGACCGGCGCACCGCCTTGGGTGTGGTCATGGCTGCGCACGGTTACCCGGAGCAGGTGCGCAAGGGGGATGCGATCCACGGACTTACGCCTGAAGAAGAGGGCGGGGTGGTCTTCCACGCCGGGACCGCGTTGCAGGACGGCGAATTGCGCACCAGCGGCGGGCGGGTGCTGTGCGTCACTGCGCTGGCCGATACCGTGAAAGCGGCCCAGCAGCGCGCGTACCGCATGGCAGCGGCAATCCGTTTTGACGGCGCGCAGATGCGCCATGACATCGGCCACCGCGCCATCAAAGCCTGATGGCGGTTTGCGCATGAGCACCCAGCCGGCGCCGCCACGGCGTATCGGTGCGTTCGGTGGCGCTTTCGATCCCCCACATCGCGGCCACACGGCTTTGGCCCAGGCGGCGCTGGATCATCTGGATTTGGATCTTTTGCTGGTTGTGCCCACCGGCACGGCTTGGCACAAGAGCCGTCCGCTCAGTGATGCACAGCACCGTTTGGCGATGTGCGCATTGGCCTTCGGAG
>CANFTU010000059.1 GCA_947450005.1 Comamonadaceae bacterium
ATCAGCGCGATCCGCTGGGTGTCCGAGTTGATGGGCATTGCCGGGGGCGACGATATTTTTCCGGAACTGGCCTTGGAGTCGCTGGGCAAAAAGCGCATCCTGGCCGACGGCGACGCCGTCTTGCGCCACGCGCCCGACATCATCATCGGCTCCTGGTGCGGTAAAAAATTCCGCCCTGAAAACGTCGCGGCGCGGCCCGGTTGGGACGCGCTGCCCGCTGTACGCAACGGCGAGTTGTACGAGATCAAATCGCCGCTGATTCTGCAACCCGGGCCGGCGGCCCTGACCGATGGACTGGCCGCTTTGCACCGCATCTGCGCGGGCTGGATGGAGCGGTCCCTCACACCGACCCGGGTACGCGCATGAACTGGCGTCGGCTGCTTATGTCCGTCGTGCTGATCGTGGGTGGCAGTGCGGCAAACGCTTGGGAGCTGCGCGACGACAACGGCCAGGCCGTGCGCTTTGACGCAGCACCCCAGCGCATCGTCAGCCTCTTGCCCTCGCTGACCGAAACCGTGTGTGCGCTGGGCCAGTGTGCCAAATTGGTGGGTGTGGACCGCTATTCCAATTTTCCGCAAAGCGTGCGCGCATTGCCGCAGGTGGGCGGCGGACTGGATCCGCAGATCGAGGCCATCGTCGCCCTCAAGCCCGACCTGGTGCTGGTCTCGAATTCCTCGCCGGGCGCGCAGCGCATGCGGGGCCTGGGGCTGAAGCTGCTGCCCTTGGAGCCGCGCAATTTTGCCGACGCAACTCGGGTAGTGCGCCTGCTGGCGCAGGTCCTGGCGGTCGATACCGCTGCGGGCGTGGTGCAGGCCATGGAGCGCGACATGCGCACCGCCGTGCAATCCGTGCCCGCAACAGCCCGTGGAAAAAGTGTGTATTTCGAAGTGAACCCCGGCCCTTACGCGGCCGGCGAGTCCTCGTTTATTGGCGAGACCTTGGCGCAGCTGGGCCTGAAGAACATCGTGCCCGCCAGTCTGGGCGCGTTTCCCAAAATCAACCCCGAGCTGGTGGTGCGGGCCCAGCCCGATCTCATTCTGGTTGGCGACAACGAGGTTGATGATCTGTCCAAGCGCCCGGGCTGGGCCGCGCTGTCGGCCATCCGCGCGCAGCGCATTTGCGTTTTTGACAAGCAGGATTCAGACACCTTGGTTCGTCCCGGTCCGCGCATGGCAACTGGCGCGATGCGGGTGGCCCAATGTCTGCAGCGCCTGTATCCGGTGCCGTCATGACGCAGCCCGCGCGCCACGCTCCACTGGTACTCGCGCTGAGTCTGACGGTCCTCGCGCTCATTTTTTTGGTATGCGGTGTGTGTATCGGAAGCACGGGTTGGCAGGCCTGGAGCGATATGACCCGTGACCCCGTTGCCTGGCAAATCGTATGGGATATCCGGCTGCCCCGCAGCGCTGGGGCCTGGGGCGCGGGTGCTTTGCTGGGCTTGTGCGGCGCGGTGGCGCAGGGCCTTTTTCGCAACCCGCTGGCAGATCCCTATTTGCTGGGTAGCGCCTCAGGTGCCTCGCTGGGCGTGTGCTTGGCGCTGGCTTTGTTGGGCGTGTCTCCGGCGTCGCTGGAGTGGTTTGCGCAGATGGGGTTAACGGGCGCTGCATTTGCCGGCGCAACCGGCGCGGTGTTCTTGACTCTGGTTTTGGCGCGCGGTGTGCAGCACACGCTGCGCCTGCTGCTGGCTGGGGTGGTGGTGGGCGTGGTGCTGGGGGCCGCGAGCTCGCTGATTTTGCTGATGCAGCCGCAGCTCTTGCAGGCGATGCAGGGCTTTTTGCTGGGCAGCACGGCCTTTGTGGGCTGGGGCGCTTGCTTGCTGATGTTGGGGGTGTGGTGCGTTTGCACGGTGGCAGCCTGGTTGTGCAGCCCGGTCCTGGATGGGCTGGCGCTGGGGGAGTCCACCGCGCTGAGTTTGGGCTTGCCGCTGGCGCCCATGCGGCTGGGGCTGATTCTTGTCTTGGCCCTGGCCAGCGCAACCGCCGTGGCGCACACAGGGCTGATCGCGTTTGTGGGGCTGGCGGCACCGCATCTAGTGCGCAGTCTGGTGCGCGCGGCCCATGCCTGGATTTTGCTGCTGTCCAGCTTGATGGGCGGTGTTTTGCTGATGGCGGCCGACCTGCTGGCCCGCGCGCTCATTGCGCCGCAAGAGCTACCGGTGGGTGTGCTCACCGCGGTGCTCGGTGGCGGCTATTTGTTGTGGCTGATGCGCCGACAAAGCACTGCGTTGGCCGGAGATTCGCCATGAGCCGTATCCCACCGACTTTGTGCGCCCAAGGGCTGAGCGCCCGATTGGGTGGCGTGCAGGTTTTGCATCCGCTGGATCTGCAGTTGGAGCCAGGCCGCTGGACCAGCATCGTCGGGCCCAATGGCGCCGGCAAGTCCACCCTGCTCAAAGTATTAGCCGGCTTGTTGCCCCACCAGGGAAGCGTGTCGCTGGATGGGCGCTCGCTGTCACATTGGCCGGCCCGCGAGCGGGTCCGCACGGTGGCCTGGTTGGGGCAGGCCGAGTCGGTGGTGGATGACCTGAGCGTCTTGGATCTGGTGATGCTCGGGCGGCTGCCGCACCAGCCCTGGCTGGGCAAACCGGATGCGCAGGATCTCGCCGTGGTTGAAAAATACCTGCGGCTGACCCAGGCGTGGGACTGGCGCAACCGCAGTGTGGGCGCGCTGTCAGGCGGCGAGCGTCAACGCGTGCTGCTGGCGCGGGCGCTCAGTGTCGAGGCCGACATTTTGCTAATGGATGAGCCGCTGGCCAACCTGGATCCGCCGCATCAGGCCGACTGGCTGCAGATCGTGCGCAGCCTGCGGGCGCAGGGTGTCACGGTGGTCAGCGTGCTGCACGAAATCTCCATGGCCCTGCAGGCCGATGCGCTGGTGGTGATGGCGCAGGGGCGCATCACCCACCACGGCGCATGCGCCGATCCGCAGAGTCACCGTGCGTTGGAACAGGTGTTTGACCAACGCATCGCCATCCACGCGGTTCAAGACCAGTGGGTGGCGGTTCCCACGCCGTCCACCATTCCCAACCCGCTGTGACCTGTGATGCATTACTTGTTACCCACCATCACCGACTTGCGCGACCCAGCGCTGACCCAAGCCCTGCGCGCTGCGTTGGATAACAAAACCAAACCGCTGGGATCGCTGGGCCGACTGGAATCGCTGGCCGTGCAGCTGGGTGAAATCCTGGGCAGCCGCAACCCCGTTCTGGAGCAGCCGCAGATGGTGGTTTTTGCGGGTGACCACGGGATCACCGCGCAAGGTGTTTCTGCCTATCCCAGCGAGGTGACTTGGCAGATGGTGGAAAACTTTCTGGCTGGTGGCGCAGCGGTCAGCGTGCTGGCGCGCCAACACGGGCTGGCCCTGACCGTGGTGGACTGCGGTGTGAAACACGACTTTCTGGCGGGACTGCCTGCAGGGTCGCAGCGCCCGGGTCTGCAGGTGCGCAAAGCCGATGGCGCGCACTTGGGCACGGCTGATTCTTCGCAGCAGCCGGCCATGACGGCGGCGCAGTGCGCGCAGGCGGTGGGTCACGGTGTGGCGCTCATGCAAGCCTTGCCCGGCAATGTGCTGCTGCTCGGTGAAATGGGCATTGGCAATACGTCGGCTGCTGCGCTGCTGCTGGCACGGCTGGCCAGTTTGGATATTGCACAGTGCACCGGCGCCGGCACCGGGTTGGACGATGATGCGGTAGCCCACAAGACCCGGGTGCTTCGGGGCGTGCTGGAGAGGCACGCGCAAGCAAGTGCGCCTTTGGAGGCGCTGGCCGCTCTGGGTGGTTTTGAGATTGCCACCATGGTCGGCGCGGTCTTGCAGGCCGCGTCTGAGCGGCGGGTGATCGTGGTCGATGGCTTTATCGCCAGCGCGGCGGTGCTGGTGGCGCAGGCCTTGGAGCCGCTGGTGCTGCAACGCTGCGTATTCGCCCACCGCTCCGGCGAGCGCGGCCACGCCGTCATGTTGCTGCATCTGGGCGTCGAGCCCCTCCTTGATCTGGGCTTGCGTCTGGGCGAAGGCTCGGGCGCGGCGCTGGCGTGGCCCCTGTTGCAATCGGCCTGTGCCATCCTGCGTGAAATGGCCAGCTTTGCCGACGCTGGCGTGTCTGAGAAAAGCCCCGCGTCCCTGCCATGAGCCACCTGCTGCGATTCATCCGGCACTTTCTGTTGGCCATCCAGTTTTTCACCCGGATTCCGGTGGACGGTCGCCTGGCGCAGTGGGTTGGTTATAGCCCGGCCATGCTGCGTGCCAGCGCGGCGCACTTTCCGGCCGTCGGTGTGTTGGTGGGTGCTTTGGTGGTAGTTCTGACGGCTGCGCTGTTACATGCACTGCCTGGCATTCTTGCCCCGCTGGCCGCAGCGGTTTTGGGTACTGCGTGGAGTGTCTGGATGACCGGCGCGTTCCATGAAGACGGCTTGGCCGACGTGGCCGATGGTTTGGGTGGCAGTTACGACCGCGAGCGGGCGCTGACCATCATGAAAGACTCCCGCGTTGGTGCGTTCGGCGCGATTGCGGTCGTGCTGTCCTTGTTGGCCAAGGTCACTTTGCTCGCTGTGATTGGCTCGGTGGGCGCGGTGTGGATGTGCGCGGCCATCATGGGGGCGCACGTGGTCTCGCGCACCTGGCCGCTGTTGCTGATCCGTTTGCTGCCCCATGTGGGCGACGCGGATGGCTCCAAATCCAAACCGCTGGCTGATCAGATCACGCTGCCCAGCCTGTTGGTGGCGCTGGCGTGGTGTGCGGGTGCATTGGCGCTGACCGTGCTCGTTCAGTTCGCGCTGCAGCCCGATGCCCGCTTGGCGCTGGCCTGGGGTGGTGGGCTGCTGGGCTCGGTGTTGGCGTTTTGGCGTGCGCATGCGCTTTTTGCGCGTCGCCTGCAAGGTTTTACCGGCGACTGCCTGGGTACCACGCAGCAGGTGTGTGAACTGGCGTTTTATTTTGGTTTGGCCCTGGGCTTGGGCGCGGCCGCACACGCGTAAGGCCCCATGGCACTGTGGATCGTGCGCCACGCCCGGCCCCTGATCGCTCCAGGGATTTGCTATGGCGTGTTGGATGTTCAGGCCGATGCGGCCGCAACAGACCAGGCTGCGCGCGCGTTGGCCGATGCTCTGCCAGCGGGCGCGGCGCTGCGCGTCTCCCCGCTCACGCGTTGCCAGCAGTTGGCGCGGGCATTGTGTGCCTTGCGCGCCGATCTACCGGCCCACACCGATCCGCGCTTGCGCGAAATGGACTTTGGCGTTTGGGAAGGCGTGGCCTGGAATGCCATCCCGCAGGCGGCTGTGCAAGCCTGGACCGATGATTTCGGCCGCCACCGCTTCGGCGGCGCGGAGAGCTCCAACGAGATGCTGGCGCGGGTAGCGGATGTGTGGGACGAAGACCATGGCGGGTGCGCCACGGCTTGGATTACACACGCCGGCGTTGCGCGTGCCGCGCATTTCCTCGCCGGTGGTGTGCGCACGCTGACGCGCGCGGACCAATGGCCTCTTGAAGCGCCGGGCTACGGAGAGTGGCTTCAGTTGGCTGCAATAAAGCAGGAAATTCCCCCTCGCGGGGGATGTTCACTTTCTCCTCCCACGGAAAAAATCTAGCCGGTCTGTGACCACCAGGCCTGAGTGGGCAACTGGGTCTCATCAACCGAAGGGGAGGGAAGTGATGTCTATTGAACAGAAGCTCAACCGCGCTATCAGCGCTATTCTCGACGCCAAGGCGGATTTGGCGTGTTTGGCCAGAGAGGTTGGCGTCAATCTGGAAATCCGCCGCGCAGTCAATGAACTCGATGTGGCCGAGTTGGATCTGGAGAACGCCATTCGCGAGTTATCCGGCGAACTCTGTTAGCCACCCGACGGGGCGGCTTTCCGCTCAGCTGCCCCGCGCTGCTTCGTGGCGCAATACCACGTCACTGGTCGCAAAGGCCACGCAGGGCAGCACATAGCCTTCTTCCATCTCTTCGCTCGTCAAACCCGGCCACTCCACCTCATAACGTACGCTCCCCTGCAGCAGCTGGCACACGCAGGTGCGGCAAGTGCCGTTGCGGCAGGAGCTGGGTACTTCCATACGCCCTGCCTCCATGGCTTGCAACAAAGTCATGCCGTCTTCCACATCGCATGGGATATCGGCGGGCATTACGCGGGCAGTGAACATGGGCTAGGCGGGAATATGGGTGTTCTAGATGCGGGTGAGGTCATCGGGTGGCAACCAGCCGGAAATGCAATCTGCAGTCAATTTTTGTCATGGGGGCATCATGGCGTTCAATCAACGCTGCATCAGCACCTGAAAGTAAGCCGCCGCACCATCTGCAGCGACTTTGTCCGGGTGCGCCGCGCAATAGGCGTCAACAAAGCCAACGGCATTGCCGGATGCCCGGGGGTCCGCGTTGTAGGCGTCTCGTTTTTCTTTTTGAAGCGTTTTGAACGTCAGGCTGAGTGGTGCCAAGAACGAATCCACCCAACTCTTTTTCGCAAGCGCTTCCATGGTCTTCCATTGAACGCAGGTATGGTCGCCCAATAAACTGCCGGCACCGGCGCACCAAGGCAATACTGTGAGCGCGCCAACAAGCCAAATGGTCCGCCATCGCATTGGCATCGTATGGCTCACGGGATACAGAAGGGGTGTGGACACATGGCCTGGTTATTCTAGTGAGCCACGCATCTGTTCAACCTGGTCACGATATGAATCCTCCTGAGCTCCGTTTTACGCAATGCCTGCGCCGTTTCGCCGGCCTTGCCTTGGCTGCGACCGTCTTCTGCGCCCATGCGCAGACCTTTCAGTTCGCAGTCCTCGGCGACTTGCCCTATGGCGACCCTGCCAAGGTGGGCGCGCCGTATCGCGCGCTGATTGGCAGCATCAATCGGCTGCAACCGGCTTTTTCCATCCACATCGGCGACTTCAAATCGGGCTCCACGCGCTGCAGCAATGAAGAGTTCCATACCCAGCTCCAACACTTCAGCCTGTTTACGGCGGCACTCGTGTACACCCCTGGCGACAACGAGTGGACCGACTGCCACCGCGCCAACAACGGCGCGTACGACCCGCTGGAGCGGCTCGCCATGTTGCGCACCATGTTCTTCCCCGCCGGTCAGTCGCTGGGCCAGTCGCCGCTGGCCGTAAAAAGCCAGGCCGCACAGGAACCTGCCTATACGAAGTTCGTCGAAAACCTGCGCTGGCAGCACCAAGGCGTGTTGTTTACAACCGTGCACATTGTGGGTAGCAACAACAACTTCGAGGTGCGCGACGCCCGCGCCGTATCCGAGTTCATGGAGCGCGACCGCGCCAACGTGGCCTGGATTCAAGAGGCGTTTGCCGAGGCGCAACAAAGCGGCGCCAAGGCGTTGGTGTTTGCCATGCAGGCGGATGTCTTTGAGTCCAAATCGATCTGGGAAGACTTTCCCGCGCATTCGGGCTTTCGCGCCAGCATCGGCGAAACCCTGCTGCCCTTGGCTGCCGCCGCGCGCATTCCCGTGCTGTTGATCCATGGCGACAGCCACACATTCCGCTTTGACCAGCCCTTCAGCCTGAACAAAGCCCCGATCAACAACCTCACCCGCCTGGAGGTTCCCGGTGCCAACGACATGCGCGCGGTGCAAGTCAGTGTCGACACCCGCGCCGTCCAGCCTTGGGCCGTGCGCCTGCTGGAGGCGTGGCGTTAGCCGCGCCTAAACCTCCGGCGTATCCGTATCCATCTGCCCGCTGCGCAGGCGCATGCGGGCCACTTCGGCCAGACCCTGGTATTTGCGTTTGAAGGTTTCCAGGCTTTCCTGTTCCAGTTCCTCGAGGTCCAGCAAGGCGTTGTGCGCGCCGTTGGTGGCGCGGATGAGTTCGTCAAGTTTGAGTTGAATGGCTTCGGTGTCGCGGTTCTGGGTGTTCTGGATCAGGAACACCATGAGAAACGTGATGATGGTCGTGCCGGTGTTGATGACCAGCTGCCAGGTGTCGCTGAAGTGAAAGAGCGGGCCGGTGATCAGCCAGACCAGGATGATGCCGACTGCGCCCGAGAAAACAAAGGACTTGCCGCAGATGTGCGCGGTGTTTTTGGCAACCCGCGCGTACCAGTTTTTGTGTTCCATGAAGAGACTGCCTTAAAGCCGTTCATTGTGTCGCAAGCAGGGCTTGCAGGCTGGCAAGTTCCCGGCGCAATTGGTGAATTTCAATCAAATATTCCATGAAGATCGCCGCCGCGCAGACGTCCAGATCGAAGTCCTTGGCTTTGCGGCAGGCCGTTTGGACGGGCTCGATATAGACGCGTGAAAAGCATATTGGCGCACCCTCCAGTTGGTCGGCAGGGAGCACGCCGTATTCCAGCAATTCCTGAAATTCCGCCTCGCTCAATCCACACATGCCAGCAAATTCGCTCTGGGATAAATGGTCTGCCGTGCTCAGCAGAACGTGACCGGAATACGAGGTTTGCATGGGGTGTGGGATGGCGGTAGGGTGATCGGGCGGAGTGCCCGCCAATGGTATTGGCGGCGCGGCGCACAAGGGCTTGACGTACATCAATAGATCGCGTGGCGGTGGCCTGGCAAAGCTTGATGCACGTCAAAACGCCCTGCGCTGCTGCCGCCTACATTGGCTCACCGGACTTTCGGAATGACTATTTAAGAGGTGATGTATGTACCAAAGAATCATGGTTGCGACCGATGGCTCGCCCTTGTCACAAAAGGCCGTGGATTCGGCGCTTGATCTGGCCGCCGCCTTCAAGGCGCAGGTGACGGCCGTCTCGGTGGTGCAAGCCTATACCTACGACTATTTTGAAGGCGCCTATCCCCTGAGTAAGGAGGACGTGAAGTCGGTGGAATCCTTCTGGGTGGAGAAGGCGCAGAAGCTGCTGGACACGGCCACTTTCAGCGCGGCCTCTAAAGGCGTGTCGATCAAAACGCAGGTCTTAACCGCCAATGACGTAGCCGACGCTTTGATCACGGCGGCCCACACCATGGACGCTGATCTGATCGTGATGGCTTCGCACGGCCGCCGGGGCTTTGACAGGCTGCTGCACGGCAGCGAAACGCAAGAGGTGCTGAACCACTGCAAGGTGCCGGTCTTGGTCTTGCGTTAAGGGTGTGCGGAGCAGGCCGCCTGGCCTTACGCGCCGCTTTTTTCCGGGAAACCCATACTTTGCAGCTTGTCCAGAATCGCCTGGCGCAAAGCCGGTTCAGCCCGCAGGCTGACTAGTTTCAGTTCGTGGTCGGCAGCGATATCGGTGACTCCATCTAAGGAGCTCAGCCCTTTCAGCACGGTTTTTTCGCACCCTCCACACCGGAGGTTGTCGACTTCAAAATGCATGTCCTGTGTGCTCATGGATGATCTCCAAATGGCTTGCTGGTTTCAACCCGCGTGGGCCGTGCCACCCATGCCCTGGTGGCGCAGCAGTGCGTCCAGGCGTGGCTCGCGGCCGCGGAAGGCTTTGAAGGACTCCATCGCCGGACGGCTGCCGCCTTTTTCCAGAATGGCTTGGCGGTAGCGGCGCCCGGTTTCGGGGTTGGCCTCGCCGCCGGGGAGCGCGGTTTCTTCAAAGGCGGCGTAGGCGTCAGCGCTCAGCACCTCGGCCCATTTGTAGCTGTAGTAACCAGCTGCGTAGCCGCCGGCAAAAATGTGGCTGAAGCTGTGCGCCGTGCGGTTCCAGGCTGGCGGGTGCAGCACGGCGACCTCCGCACGTACCTCCGACAGCACCCGCATGAAGTCCGCACCTGCCGCAGGCTCGCTGTGCAAGCGCATATCAAACAGGGCGAACTCAATCTGGCGCAGGGTTTGCAATCCGCTTTGGAAGTTTTTGGCGGCCAGCATCTTGTCGAAGAGGGCGCGTGGTAAGGGCTCGCCGGTGTCCACATGCGCGGTCATGTGGCGCAGCACGCTCCACTCCCAGCAGAAGTTTTCCATGAACTGGCTGGGTAGTTCCACCGCGTCCCATTCGACGCCGCTGATGCCGGCGATGTCACGCTCGCTAACCTGTGTGAGCATGTGGTGAAGGCCATGGCCGCACTCGTGGAAGAGGGTGATCACGTCATCGTGCGTCAGCAGCGGCGGCTTGCCGCCCACGCCTTCGGCAAAGTTGCACACCAGATGCGCCACCGGCGTTTGCAGGGCCGCGCTATCCGGACGCAGCCAGCGGGTGCGCACATCGTCCATCCAGGCCCCGCCGCGCTTGCCTGCGCGTGCGCCGGGGTCCAGATAGAACTGACCCAGCAACACGCCGCCGCGCTCGATGCGGTAGAACTCCACCGCGGGGTGCCAGACTGGCGCGGTGTCGCGGCGGATGCTGACCTCAAACAGCGTTTCCACAATCTTGAACAGGCCGGCGAGTACCTGCGGCGCGGGGAAGTAGTTTTTGACCTCCTGCTCGCTAAAGGCGTAGCGCGCCTCTTTGAGTTTTTCGCCAACATAGGGCCAGTCCCAGGCTTGCGGCTCCGGCAGGTTCAGATGCTCGGCAGCGAAGGTGCGCATTTCAGCCACGTCATTTTCGGCGAAGGGGCGTGCGCGGGCGGCCAGGTCGCGCAGAAATCCGGTGACCTCTTCGCTTGACTGCGCCATCTTGGCGGCCAGCGACACGGCGGCGAAGTGCGGGTAGCCGAGCAGCTGCGCTTCTTCCTGGCGCAGGGCCAGAATCTCTTGTACCAGCGTGGTGTTGTCTTGTGTGGCGTTGGCAGCCTGGTCGGAGGCGCGCGTGACATAGGCGCGGTAGACCTGCTGGCGCAGTGCGCTGCTGTGCGCGAACTGCATGACCGGCAGGTAGCAGGGCATCTTCAGGCTCAGCTTGTGGCCATCTGCGCCATCGGCTTGGGCCGCCGCGCGGGTCGCATCGAGCACATCCTGGGGAACGCCTGCGAGCGCTTCCGCGTTGACCAACAGCGACCATTGATCCGTGGCGTCGAGCACGTTTTCGCTG
>CANFTU010000060.1 GCA_947450005.1 Comamonadaceae bacterium
CAAGGCCGCCCTATAGGGGAACCGGTGGCCCAATACGGACCTTTTGTGATGAACACCCAGGCCGAAGTGGCGCAAGCCTTTGCCGATTACCGGCGCACCGAATTCGGTGGCTGGCCCTGGCCGGCCAGCGACCCGGTCCATCCGCGTGACCAGGGCCGATTTGCCCGCCATGCCGATGGACGTTTGGAAGACGCTCCGGCAGGTTCCCCGGCCTAGAATTCCCCTCCCATTCAACGAATCGCCCCCTGATGAAACGCCTTTGGCTTCTGTTTGCCCAATCCTGCACCGTGCTGCTCGCGGCCTACTTCGTGGTGGGAACACTCAAACCCCAGTGGCTGGGCGGCAGCCATAGCGGCTTCGGCGTGGTGGCAGTCCAACAAGCCGGCGACCGCAGCGCACCACCACCCGGCAGCTTCCGCGTCGCAGCGCAACGGGCCTCACTGGCCGTGGTGAGCATCACCACCAACACAGCCGTGCGCCGTTCCCCGCACGGCAAAGATCCATGGTTCCGTTTTTTTTACGGTGATAACGACAACGAAGCGCAAAGCGGCCTGGGCAGCGGCGTGATTGTCAGCACCGGCGGCTATGTGTTGACCAATAACCACGTGGTGGAGAACGCCGACGAGATCGAGGTCAGCCTGAACGACGGCCGGCGCGCCAAAGCCAAAGTCGTCGGCACCGATCCGGACAGCGATCTGGCGGTCCTGAAAATCGATTTGGACAAGCTGCCTACGCTGGTGCTGGGCGACTCCAACAGCCTGCAAGTCGGCGACCAGGTGCTGGCCATCGGGAACCCCTTCGGTGTGGGGCAGACCGTCACCAGCGGCATCGTCAGCGCCATGGGGCGCAATCAGTTGGGCATCAACACCTTTGAGAACTTCATCCAGACCGACGCGGCGATCAACCCCGGCAATTCGGGGGGCGCGCTGGTTGACAGCGGCGGCAATCTGGTGGGTATCAATACCGCAATTTATTCCCGCTCAGGCGGGAGTATGGGTATCGGCTTTGCGATTCCGGTATCGACAGCCCGGCAGGTTCTGGAGAGCATCGTAGCTGAAGGCCAGGTGCGGCGCGGCTGGATTGGCGTGGAACCCCGCGAAATCACGCCGGAGATAGTCCAGACTTTTGGTTTGAAGGCGGCAAGCGGCGTGGTCGTCACAGGGGTTTTGCTGAACGGGCCGGCGGCAAAAGCCGGGATGGAACCCGGCGATGTGATCGTAGCCATCGGTGGCAAGGCCGTTCACGACGCCAGCGAACTGCTGACCCAGGTGGCGGCACTCAAGCCCGGCGCGGTGACCGGGTTTTCGGTGGACCGCAAGGGCCGCAGTCTCGATCTCCAAATCACACCAGGCCAGCGACCCAGGCCGCCAAAAGAGCCGGGTTGAACGCCGGATCAGACTGGGTTCTATGCCGGAGCGTCGGCTGCGTCGGCGTCGGGGGCTTTGCTGTAGCGCATGAACAATTGCGCTGACCAGATTCCAGCCTCGTACAAAATGACCATGGGCACCAGCAGTGCGACCATGGAAACCGGGTCAGGTGGCGTGACCAGCCCGGAAACAGCGGCCGCAGCCACCACAAAGTAGGTGCGAAACGCCTTGAGTTGCTCAATCGTCACCACACCCATACGCGCCAGAATCACCACCACAATCGGCACCTCGAACGCCACGCCGAAAGCGATGAACATGGTCACCACGAAATCCAGATAAGCCTCAATATCCGGACTCACCGCCACCGCCGAGGGGGCCATCCGCTGAATCGCCGGAAACGCTTGCCCGAAAACAAAGAAATAACAGAAGGCTGCTCCGGTATAAAAAAGCAGCGTGCTGGCGGCAACCAAGGGGACTACTAACCGCTTTTCATGGCGGTACAAACCCGGTGCGACAAACGCCCAGATTTGGTACAGAACCCAGGGCAGCGAGGCCGCCAGCGCCGCCAGCACGGTGACCTTGATCGGCACCAAAAACGGCGAGACCACGCCCACCGCAATCATCTTGGAGCCCTCGGGCAGCGAACGCACCAGTGGCATGGCCAGGTAGTCGTACATCTGCGAAGGACCCGGGAAAAAACACAAAACCGCAAAAATCGCGCCGACGCCATACACCGCCTTGAGCAGGCGGTCGCGCAACTCAACCAGGTGCTGTATGAACGGCTGCTCGGTGCCGGCCAATTCGTCCGGCGCGTCGGTGGGATTGCTCATGAATGGAGTTTGGCAGGACGGTGGCGCGCCACGCGGGCTGCACCCGACTGCACGCGGGTGCGAACGCGGTTGCGGGCTTTGTACCAGTTAGGCTTGGCGCTGACCTTATTGCGCCAGCCGCGCTTGCGCGGCGTGTATTGGGGCGGCCGCCGCCATTCGATAGCCTCTGCCGGTTCTTCAAGCGCGGAATTCAGGTTGTCGGCCGTGGTTTGTATGGAGTTGTGCACATCGTGCGCCGCGCTTTCCATGGTCTCACGCATTTTGCGCAGCTCTTCCAGATCCATGGACTTGTTCACCTCGGACTTGACATCGGCCACATAGCGCCGCGCACGTCCGACAAGTGTCCCGATGGTGCGGGCCACTGCCGGCAGCTTTTCCGGACCAATCACCACCAGCGCAATACCACCAATGATGGCGAGCTTGGTAACGCCAATATCAAACACAGCGGGGGAATCTCAACAAGCGCGCAGAAAAGCCATCAATGCTTGGTTTTCGCCTCGACGTCGATGGTCTCCTTGGCTGCGGCGGGGGGTGTGGCGCTCACTTGCTGCGCGTGGGGCGCAACGGCGGGCGATTCGGCCGGCTTGTCGCCGCCGTCTTTCATGCCGTCTTTAAATCCTTTGACCGCGCCACCCAGATCAGAACCGATGTTGCGCAACTTCTTGGTGCCGAAAATCACGACGATGATCACCAAAAATATGATCAGATGCGTGGTGGAAAGTCCCATGGTTTTCTCCTAGATACCGGTATTCAATGCAAGGCGAAGATTATGACCGCAAGCGCGGCGCCATCAGCCGCGCAGCCAGGGCCGGCTGCCGCCCATGATGTGGAAGTGGAGGTGGCGCACCTCCTGCCCGCCCTCCGACCCGGTGTTGGTGACCACGCGGTAGCCCCCGTCCGGATAGGGATTGCACCCTTCCTGCAAGGCCAGGCGCGGTATCAGAGCCATCATGTGACCCATCAAATCGCCGTGCGCTGGAGTAACCTGGGCCAACGAAGGGATATGGGCTTTGGGGATCAACAAAAAGTGCACCGGCGCCCAGGGGTTGATATCGTGAAACGCATAGACCTGTTCGTCCTCAAACACCAAACGGGACGGGATTTGCTTGGCAACAATCTTGCAAAAAATACAGTTCGGATCGTGCTCAGCTGCACTCATGGTTCGTTTTCCTCACGCGACAGGGCTTTACGCAACGCTTTTTCCTCGATTCCGCTGGTGCCCGCGCGGCGCTGCAATTCGGCCAGCACATCGGCAGGCGACAAACCATAGTGGGCCAGAGCGACCAGCGTGTGGAACCACAAGTCGGCAACCTCGGCAACGATCTTGGTGGTGTCGCCCCCCGCATCCACGTCTTTGGCAGCCATCACCACCTCAGTGGCTTCCTCGCCGATTTTTTTCAAAAAGGCATTGGGTCCTTGGTGGAGCAGCCGCGCCACATAACTGGCAGCCGCGTCACCGCCATGTGCGGGCTTGCGGCTCTCGATAACGGCCGCCAAATCAGCCAGGATGTCGTGGGAAGCGGAGGAAGTCATGGGACGTAAATGGTTGCGGGATCTTTCAGAACCGGGTCAACAGCCTGCCATTGTCCATTGCGCAGCACGCTGAAAAAGCAGCTGTGCCGTCCGGTATGGCACGCGATGCCGGGGTTGTGGCCGCGCTGGGTAATCCGCAGCAACACCACATCATTGTCGCAATCGAGGCGGATTTCATGAACCGCCTGCACATAGCCGGACTCCTCGCCCTTGAACCACAGCTTTTTGCGCGAGCGGCTGAAATACACCGCCCGCCCCAGCTCAGCCGTTTTTTGCAGAGCCTCGCGGTTCATCCAGGCGAACATCAAGACATCACCGCTGCTGTGTTCCTGGGCAATCACCGGAACCAGGCCTTTTTCGTCCCAGTGCACAGCGTCCAGCCAGGCGGTCGTTGACGGGCTCCCGGTCATAGCCGCACCGCAATCCCGCGAGCCGCCATATGCGCTTTCGCCTGACCCACCGTGAATTCGCCATAGTGGAAGATGCTGGCAGCCAGCACCGCATCCGCGCCGCCGGTTTGCACGCCATCGGCCAGATGGTCCAGCGTTCCCACGCCGCCCGATGCAATCACCGGCACCGGCACCGCGTCGGCCACAGCGCGGGTGAGCGCCAGATCGAAACCGCTTTTGGTCCCGTCACGGTCCATGCTGGTGAGCAAAATTTCGCCGGCGCCGCATTCGGCCATGTGCGCGGCCCAGGCCACCGCATCCAGGCCGACATTGGTGCGCCCGCCGTGGCTGAAGACATCCCAGCCGGCGCCCACGGGCTGGCCGTGGGCATCCAGCCGCTGTTCCTCTTGCGGCGTGCGCCGCTTGGCGTCAATCGCCACCACGATGCATTGCGCCCCGTACCTCGCCGATGCGTCGCAGATCAACTGCGGGTTGGCAATCGCCGCCGAGTTGAAGCTCACTTTGTCAGCCCCGGCGTTGAGCAGGCGCCGCACATCTGGCACGCTGCGCACACCACCACCTACGGTGAGAGGAATAAACACTGCGCTGGCCACGGCTTCAATGATGTGCAGGATCAGGTCACGCCCATCGCTCGTTGCGGTGATGTCCAAAAACGTCAACTCGTCGGCGCCCTGGGCGTTGTAACGCGCCGCAATCTCCACAGGGTCCCCGGCGTCACGCAAACCCACAAAGTTCACGCCCTTGACGACACGGCCACCGGTCACGTCCAGACAAGGGATGATGCGCTTGGCCAGCATGCTCAGGCCACCACGCGCAGACGCTGCCAGCCCTGCCATTGCCCCGCCGCAGGCACTTCGACCGGATGAAAAACCTGCGCCGCCTCCACACACAGCATGCGGGAAAAACCATCGGCTGGCATGTCCGCCATCCCGGCGCACTTGCTCTGGCCCGGGTTCCAGACCACGGTATCCGCCCATTGCGGGCTTTGGGCAATTTCCATCCGGTGCGCGCCGTCTTCCAGCACCAGAGGTGCGGCGGCAGCGGCATACACACGGTCAAACTCGCCGGCGAAGCGCAGGGCCGCAGCGGCAGGCGCGCGCGCGTCGGATAAGGCGTCCCATTCGGCTTGACCGGCCAAGCCGGTCAGACGCACGTGGGCAATGTCGTCAACAGCCAGGTAGGTGTGCAGCGCACCGCTGAAGGACAAAGCGGTCGGACCCTGGTTGTCGACGGACAAGGTGACTTGGAGTTGGCCCGGCGTGATGGTGATGCGCAAGCGGGCCTCAAACGCGTGGGGCCAGAGGGTCCGGGTGTGGTCGTCGGCGCTCAGGGTGCAATCGATCCGGGCTTGGCCGGCCTGCTCCGACGGCTGCTCGATCTGCCACGGCAGATTGCGGGCAAAGCCGTGGCGGGGCAAATTGCCGCGGGCATTGAACTGCGGGAAACACACCGGGATGCCGCCACGAATCGCAGTGTGTCCGTCCCAGTGGTTGGCGGAACTGAGGAACATGCGCTCACGCCCGCCACTGATCCACGACAAGACATGCGCGCCCTGCAAGGCCACCAGCGCGCTATCGCCACAAGCGATGCGGATGCGGCGGCAGAGTTGGCCCTGGAACAGTTCAACCATTGAGCTCGTCGGCACGGGCTTGCGCGGCGGCAAAGTCCAGATCGCCGCTGTAAATCGCCCGCCCGCAGATCACGCCTTCAACGCCCTCGTCTTCGACCGCGCACAAGGCTTCAATGTCGGTCATATTGCTCAAACCGCCCGACGCGATCACCGGAATCTTCAAGGCCTGCGCCAATTTCACGGTGGCTTCGATGTTGATACCGCTGAGCATTCCGTCGCGTCCGATGTCGGTGTAGATGATGGACTCGACGCCGTAATCTTCGAATTTCTTTCCCATGTCGATGACGTCATGGCGCGTTAGTTTGCTCCAGCCATCTGTGGCGACTTTTCCATCCCGCGCATCCAAGCCGACGATGATGTGGCCGCCGAAAGCGGTACAGGCGTCTTGCAAAAATCCAGGGTTTTTGACAGCCGCCGTGCCGATGATGACGTAGCGCAAGCCGGCATCCAGATAGCGCTCAATGGTGTCCAGGTCGCGGATGCCGCCGCCCAGTTGCACGTCGATCTCGCTGCCCACCGTTTTCAAAATCTTGCGGATCGCCATCTCGTTTTTCGGCTGTCCGGCGAATGCTCCGTTGAGGTCCACCAGATGCAGCCGCCGCGCGCCCTTGGCCAGCCAGCTGCGGGCCATGACTTCGGGGTCTTCACCAAAGGTGGTGGATTGGTCCATGTCGCCTTGTTTCAGGCGAACGCAGTGGCCGTCTTTCAGGTCAATTGCCGGGATTAAAAGCATGGTGCTTCAACAAGAGGGATCAAAACAAAGGCACAAGGAAAAGGTTCGCAAGCGTATCAAGGATTCCAGCGCAGAAAATTCCGGTACAGCGTCAGACCGTGCTCCGCACTTTTTTCCGGGTGAAATTGCGTCGCGAAAATATTATCCCGCGCCAGCGCGCTGCAAAACGCTGCACCATACAGGGTTTGTCCTGCGCTGTGGCGCAAATCGGACGGTGCGGCGTAATAGCTGTGCACAAAATAAAAGTGGCTTTGGTCTGGAATATCCGCCCAAACGGGGTGTATCTGCCCCCCTGCACCGGCCTGCTGAACCGTATTCCAGCCCATGTGGGGAACTTTATAGCGGCTTCCGTCGCTCTGGTGGCGGCCCGCCAAATCGAATTTACGCACCCGCCCGGCAATCAATCCCAGGCTGGGGGTGTCTTGTTCTTCGCTGTGTTCGAGCAGCATTTGCATACCCACGCAAACGCCCAAAAGGGGTTTATGGGCAGCTGCGTGCAAAACCGCCGGATGCATGCCGCTGTCGCGCAGTTCCTGCATGCAATCGCGCATCGCGCCTTGACCCGGCAAGACCACGCGCTGGGCGGACATGACTTCAGCGGGCGTACGCGCCCAGACCACCTCAATCGGTAGACCATGGGCGGCACGGATGACAGCCTGCGTCACCGAACGCAAATTGCCCATGCCGTAATCAACTACTGCAACCGTATTCATGCGCGCAAGGGAAGTTACAGGCTACCTTTGGTTGAAGGAATCACACCGGCGCTGCGCGGATCAGGCTCAACCGCAGCGCGCAAGGCCCGGGCGAAGGCCTTAAAGACGGATTCCGCCTGATGGTGGGCGTTATTGCCCTTGAGGTTGTCGATGTGCACGGTGATGCCCGCGTGGTTGACAAAGCCCTGAAAAAACTCATGCGCCAGTTGGGTGTCAAAGCCGCCGATGGCACCGCTGGTGAAGGGAATGTTCATCTCCAGACCGGGTCGGCCGGACAAGTCCACCACTACGCGGGATAGGGCTTCGTCCAAGGGTACGTAAGCGTGGCCATACCGGCGCACGCCTTTTTTGTCGCCCAGCGCCAGGGCAAAGGCCTGGCCCAGCGTAATACCCACATCTTCCACCAGATGGTGGCCGTCGATATGCAAATCACCCACGGCCTGGATATCGAGGTCGATCAGGCCATGGCGGGTAATCTGGTCCAGCATGTGGTCGAAGAAGCCGATGCCCGTGGAGAGGTGGGACTGACCCGTTCCGTCCAGATTGAGCTTGACGGTGATCTGGGTCTCAGCCGTATTGCGGCTGACTTCGGCGGTGCGGTCGGTCATGGGGTTCCTTGGGTGAGCGCGGCGCGCAGGGCGGCTAGTAACTGTGCATTTTGATCGGGGCTGCCCACCGTCAGGCGCAGGCAATTGGTCAGTAGCGGATGCATTGTAGAAACGTTCTTCACCAACACGCGGCGGGCCTTGAGCCCCTCAAACACCGCCGTAGCCCGGTCCGGCGGGCCCGCCAGGCGAAGCAGAAGCATGTTGGCCTGGCTGGTAAATACCTGCACCCCCGGCAAATCCGCCAACTTGGCCAACAGCAGATCGCGCTCGGTCCGGATCACAGCGGCCTGCTGGGCGAACACGGGCGCGTACTCCAGCGCAAACAGCGCGCATTCCGCGTTGAGTACGCTGATGTTGTAGGGCGGGCGGGCTTTGTCTATTTCATAGACCAACTCTTGCGGTGCCAGCAAATAGCCCAAGCGCACCCCAGCCAGACCAAACTTGGACAGCGTGCGCAACAGCAACACGTGGCTGTTGGCATGCGGATCGCGTCGAATCTCATCAAGCCAGGTGCGGCTGGCGAAGGGCTGGTAGGCCTCGTCCATCACCACCAGCCCGCCATAAGCGCGGACTTGGGCAATCAGGCGGCGGATGACCGCATCGCTCCACAAATTGGCGGTCGGGTTGTTGGGGTAGGCCAAATAGACCAGCGCCGGTTGTTCCCGGGCGATTGCGTCGGCCATGGCAGGCTCATCAAGCGCGAAATCGGCGGTGAGCGGCACGCCGGTGTAGCCCAGGCCTTGGAGCTGCGCACTCATGGCATACATCACAAACCCCGGCTCGGGCGCCAGCACGCGTGCGCCCGGCGTGGCGCAAACCAATGCGAGCAAAGAAATCAACTCATCGGAGCCGTTGCCCAGCATCAAGGCATAGCCGGGCGGCAGGCCCACGTAGGCAGCCAGCGCGTCTTTCAAAGTGGGGATGCAGTCGGCCGGGTAGCGGTTGAGGGGCAGGCGGCCCAGACGTTCTCCGAGCGCCGCCTGCAAGTTCGGCGGCAGAGAAAAAGGATTTTCCATCGCGTCCAGCTTGAGCATGTCGAGCGCCGATTGCACCTTGTACGCATGCATGGCCTGGATATCTGCGCGGATGCCACGCAAGGGGCTTGGGGGAGCGCTCATGTCGCGGACTTCGCAAGAGGATCGAGGCGCATTTCGGCCGCACGGGCATGGGCCTGCAAGCCCTCGCCGTAAGCCAGTTCCGCCGCGACCGGGCCGAGTACCTGGGCGCCAGCCTGGCTGACTTCGATGAGGCTGCTGCGCTTTTGGAAGTCGTACACCCCCAGCGGGGAGGAAAAACGCGCCGTGCCGCTGGTCGGCAGCACATGGTTGGGGCCGGCGCAGTAATCGCCCAGGCTCTCGCTCGTGAAAGCCCCCAGAAAAATAGCGCCCGCATGCACCAGCAAAGGCTCCCAGCGGTGCGGGTCGGCGCTGCTGACTTCCAGATGCTCGGGCGCAATGCGGTTGCTGATGGCGCACGCCTCTTCCATGTTGCGGGTGCAAATCAAGGCGCCGCGCCCATTGAGCGACGCAGCAATGATCTCGCGCCGGGGCATGCCGGCCAGCAGACGGTCGATGGACGCCTGCACCGCGTCGATGTAGGCCGGATCGGGGCACAACAAAATGCTTTGCGCAAGCTCGTCATGCTCGGCTTGGCTGAACAAGTCCATGGCCACCCAATCGGGGGGGGTGCTGCCATCGGCGAGCACCAGAATCTCGCTGGGCCCGGCGATCATGTCGATGCCGACTTTGCCAAATACCCGGCGCTTGGCAGCGGCCACATAGGCGTTACCCGGGCCGGTTATTTTGTCCACCGCAGGGATGGTTGCCGTGCCATACGCCAGTGCTGCCACGGCTTGTGCGCCGCCGATGGTGAAGACCCGGTGCACGCCTGCCACATGCGCAGCCGCTAGAACCAAAGGATTGCGCTCGCCCTGCCCTGCCGCCATACCGGCGCGCACAGGCGTGGGCACGACCATGATGATCTGCCCAACCCCGGCAACCTGCGCCGGTATAGCGTTCATCAGGACACTGGACGGGTAGGCCGCCTTACCGCCTGGCACGTAGATGCCCACGCGGTCCAGCGGCGTGACCTTTTGCCCCAGCAGACTGCCGTCGCTGTCGCGGTAGCTCCAGCTTTGGCCACAGGCGGCTTTTTGGGCTTCGTGGTAACTGCGCACGCGCTGCGCCGCCATTTGCAACGCACTGCGTTGTGCAGGCGGCAGGCCTTCAAAAGCAGCGCGCAATTCGGCCGCGCTGATCTCCAGGTCGGCCATGCGCTCGGCGTTCAATCCATCAAATCGTGCGGTGTAGGCCAAGGCAGCGGCATCGCCGCGCTCCTGAACGTCCAGAACGATTTCGGCCACGCGCGCCTCAATCGCGGAATCGGTATCCGCCGACCAGTGCAAGCGGGCCTGAAACTGCGCTTCAAAGTCGGCCTGTGCCGTGCTCAGGCGCAGGGGGCGGGCAACCAGATCAGACGCAGCCATACACCAGACGGGGAATCAGTTCGGGCCGGCGGCCACGGCCGCAGCAAACGCGTCGATGATGCGGCGGATGGGCTCGCGCTTGAGTTTGAGCGCAGCCTGGTTGACCACCAGACGCGAGCTGATGTCCATGATGTGCTCGACCTCCACCAGGTTGTTGGCCTTCAAGGTCTTGCCAGTGGACACCAGATCGACGATGGCGTCGGACAGGCCCACCAGCGGTGCCAGCTCCATGCTGCCATAGAGCTTGATCAGGTCGACGTGAACACCTTTGGAGGCGAAAAACTCGCGGGCGATTCCCACATATTTAGTGGCCACCGTCAAACGCGAACCCTGGCGCACGGCGCTGCTGTAGTCAAAAGCAGCAGGCGCCGCCACGCTGATACGGCACCGGGCAATTTGCAAATCCAGCGGCTGATACAAGCCCTGACCGCCGTGCTCAATCAGGTTGTCCTTGCCGGAAATACCCAGGTCGGCCCCGCCATACTGCACGTACGTTGGCACGTCGGTTGCGCGCACCACCAGCAAACGCACCTCGGGGTTTCCGGTGCGCAG
>CANFTU010000061.1 GCA_947450005.1 Comamonadaceae bacterium
GGTGCCACGCTGTCGGGCGCTGCAGAAGTGCCGCCCAATGCCAGCGCTGGCATGGGCCAGTTGCAGGCCGAGTTCGACAAGGCCAGCAGCACTTTCAGCTACACCCTGCGCTACAGCGGTCTGAGCGGGCCGGTGAAGGCCGCACATTTCCATGGACCAGCAGAGGCTGGCAAGAACGCCGGCGTCGCACTGGGCATCAGCAACATCGGGGATAGCCCGGTGCAGGGCCGCGCAGTCTTGACCGCCGCCCAAGCAGCAGACCTGCTGGCAGGCAAGTGGTACATCAACCTGCACACGGCTGCCAACCCGGGCGGCGAAGTGCGCGGCCAAGTCATCGCTGAATAAGCCCGTATCAGAACTGCGCCATCCATGGCCGCAGCCGCCCCACCTTATCCGGCTCACTCCGCGGGATAGGGAATGCCGGTGGGCGCTGCCCCCGGCATCGCAGCAACTCCTGAGCCCAGCGCTTCACGGGTATGCGCCTGGAAATTCTGGGCGTGGGGACAGGGTTCGTCGCTGTAGCACTGGTTGGCGCCGATGCAGCTGCGTAGGGTCTGGTCAAAGCTGATGAAGGCTTCGCGCTGCTGGCAGTAGTGGATGGTCGGTGTGCGTGTCATGGCGGCTCCTGGTCGGGTGCGTGCGCTTGCCAAGCGGTAAGCGACGGGCCCAAGTTACAAGACCTCGATCCCCATCGCTTTGACCTACATCAGCCCGCAGGCGTTTACGTCACAGCCACTTTTGCATCAATACGGCCTGCCCCGCCGCCGGGTCCAGCTGGTAGTTGGCAAAGCCAAAGTGCGCATAACTGCGCATGGCCGCCGCGTTGCCGCTGAGTACCTCCAGCGTGAGCTTGCAGCAACCCCTCGAGAGCGCCAGGTCGTGCGCCGCGCCCAACAAAGCCTGGCCTACGCCGGCGCCCCGGTAATCGGGGTGGACCACGATGTCATGGATATTGAGCAGCGGCCGGGCCTTGAAGGTGGAATAGCCCTCAAAGCAATTGATCAAGCCAATCGCCTGCCGCTGGGGCGCATCCGCATACGCAAGAAAGCTGAAAGCGTCTGCCCGACCTGCGAGGTCGCCACACAGCCGACCCAGCACATCGGCATCCAGCGCATCGCCACCGCCCATCGGGTCACGGGCATACAGATCGAGCAATACCCGCAGGTCGGTGGCGTCCTGCGCGCTGCGGTAATCCACCGGGTGGATGCGCACAGCGAAAGCCTGCGCAGTGGCAGCGCTCTCGGCTGACGCAGGATGGATGTTCGTTGGCATGCCCCATTTTGCAGCGAAAAATCGAGGGCTTGGTCTCTGCAATGTGCGGGCTATCATCCCGCCATGCCTGTAACGCCCCCTTCCGACATCGCCTGGGCCGACCCCGCCCGGCAGCAACTTTTCACCCGCTGGCTGCACGCGCAAATGCCTGTCTTCCAGCTTCAGCCGGGCAGCCTGCGCATGGCGTCCGCAGATGCCAGCTTTCGGCGCTACTTCCGCATTGACAGCACAGACGCGGCGGGCAGCCGCATCATCATGGACGCGCCGCCCGACAAAGAGGACAACGCCGCATTCGTGCGCATCGCCGCGCTTCTGCGCGAGGCCGGTTTACGGGTACCCGAGGTGCTGCACTGGGAACAGGAAAACGGTTTCCTGTTGCTCAGCGATCTGGGCGCCCACACCATGATGCAAAGCATCGACCCGCAAGGTCCGCCGCCACTGGCCCGCTACCAGGAAGCGGTGGATGCGCTGATCGCCTGGCAACTGGCCTCTCGCCCGGGTGTGCTGCCCGCCTACGACGAGGCGCTGCTGCGCCGCGAGCTGCAGCTGTTTCCCGACTGGTACATCACCCGCCACAAGGGTCAAGCGCCCACGCCTGCGCAAGACAAGGTGCTGCAGGCCGCGTTTGACGCCATCGTCTCCGAGAACCTGGCCTGGCCCAGCGTGTTCGTGCACCGCGACTTCATGCCGCGCAACCTGATGTACACGCCGGGTCAGGCTCCGGGCGTGCTGGATTTCCAGGACGCGGTCTACGGGCCCATCACTTATGACATCGCGAGCCTGATGCGCGACGCATTCATTAGCTGGGACGAAGACTTCTGCCTGGACGTGACCGTGCGCTACTGGGACCGGGCGCGCAAAGCGGGCTTGCCGGTGGGCGATGACTTCGGCCAGTTTTACCGTGGAGTGGAATGGATGGGCTTGCAGCGCCACCTCAAAGTGGCCGGCATTTTTGCCCGCCTGACCCTGCGCGACGGCAAACCCAAGTACCTGGCCGATGCGCCGCGCTTTATCGGCTACATCCGCGCCACCTGCGCCCGCTATGTGGCCCTGCGCCCGCTGCTCAAGTTGGTGGAAGACCTGGAAGGGATCACGCCGGCGATCAACCTGGCTCCTCCCGACTTGCGCCGGCGCGACTGAGATGCCACGCTTGTATTGCCCGCTGCCGCTGGTCTGCGGCAGCACCCTGGACTTGCCAGCCGCCGCCGCCCGCCATGTGCAGGTCTTGCGGCTGCAGCCCGGCGACACGGTCACCCTTTTCAACCACGGTGCAGGCTGGGACGGGCCCATGCAAAGCCCGGGTGGCGAGTTCAGCGCCACCATTACCGCCATGGGCCGCAGCAGCGTGCAGGTGCGGGTCGATACCCACCAGCCGACCGAGCGCGAAGCGGCACGCGCAGTCCATTTGGCGGTGTGCATGCCGGCCAACGAGCGCATGGACTGGCTGGTTGAAAAAGCCACCGAACTGGGCGTGGCCACTATCCAGCCGCTGATGAGCGAACGCAGCGTGCTGCGCCTGAGCGGCGAGCGGGCGACCAAAAAACAGCAGCACTGGCACAGCGTGGCGGTATCGGCCTGCGAGCAGTGCGGCGGCAACCGGGTTCCGCTGGTGCACCCCGTTACGAGCCTGGGGGCCTGGCTGAAAACCGGGGCCGCAGCCGACGCAGGTGCTGGCGGGCAGCGCCTGTTGCTGGCGCTGCACGAAGGTGCAACTCCGCTTCGCGATACAGGCCGTTTGACTCAAGGCGGCGTCACGCTGCTCTCAGGCCCGGAGGGTGGTTTGAGCCGCGCTGAGGAAGCGGCGGCGATGGACTGCGGCTTCGCGCCCGCGTCGCTGGGCGCGCGGGTCTTGCGCGCGGAAACGGCGGCGCTGGTGGGTCTGGCCTTGCTGGTTTAAAGCGGCGCTACGCAATCAGGGCGCAGCGGCAATCACCTGCGCCACCGCTGCGGTGAGTTTTTTGGCGTAGGGCACATGCAGGAATTCATTGGGGCCGTGGGCGTTGCTTTTGGGGCCGAGCACGCCACACACCATCATCTGCGCTTTCGGGAAACCCAGGCTCAGCATGTTCATCAAGGGGATCGTCCCACCCTGTCCGATGTAGCCGCAGGGCGCACCAAAATGCGCCAGTGAGGCGGCGTTGAGCGCCTGCTCCAACCAGGGCGCGGTGTCGGGCGCGTTCCAGCCGGTGGCAGCACCGCCGCCCTCAAAAGTCACTTTGGCCTGGTAGGGCGCGTTGTCTTCGAGCAGGGTTTTGAGCTGCTGCACGGCCTGCGCCGCATCCACCAGCGGGGGCAGGCGCAGCGAGAGCTTGAAGGCGGTGTAGGGGCGCAGCACGTTGCCGGCGTTTTTCAAATCGGGCAGGCCATCCGCGCCGGTGACGCTGAGCGTGGGAATCCAGGTGCGGTTGAGCAGGGCTTGCAACGGGTCGGTGGTGGTGGGCAGGGTGAACTGGCTGGAGCCGCCGCAGTCGTAATGCGCCCAGGGAAAGCGCTTGTACAACTCCTCGCCCAGAATCGCCGCCGTGGCCCGCGCCTGCGCCAGGCGCTCGGGTGGCACCTCGCAATGGAAGCTGGCGGGGAGCAAACGCCCGCTGGCGCTGTCCTCCAAGCGGTCCAGCACCTGGCGCATGATGCGAAAGCTCGACGGCACCAGCCCGCTGGCATCGCCCGAGTGCACGCCTTCGGTCAGCACCTCGACTTGCAAAACCCCACTGGCCATACCGCGCAGGCTGTTGGTCAGCCAGAGCTGGTCGTAATTGCCCGCGCCCGAGTCGAGACACACCACCAGCCCCACATCGCCCAGGCGCGGGCGCAGCACATCGATGTAGGGCATCAAATCGTAGGAGCCGCTTTCCTCGCAGGTCTCGATCAGCCCGACGATGCGCGGATGCGCCACGTCCTGGGTCTTCAGGGCCTGGATTGCGGCGATGGCCGCATAGGCTGCATAACCGTCATCCGCGCTGCCACGGCCATAGAGGCGGCCGTCTTCGTATTTAGGGGTCCAGGGGCCGAGGTCGGCGCGCCAGCCAGAGAACTCGGGCTGCTTGTCCAGATGCCCGTACATCAGCACGGTGGGGTCTGAGGGCTGTGCGCCGCTGCGGGTGGAGGCGACTTCAAAAAACAGCACCGGCGTACGCCCGGGCAGGCGCACCACTTCCAGCGTCAGCCCCGCCATACGCTGCGCCTCAATCCACTGCGCGGTGTTGCGCACCACGGCCTCCAGCAAACCGGCCTCGGCCCAATTGGCGTCAAACGACGGCGACTTGGCCGGAATCTCCACATAGTCTTTGAGGCGCTGAACAATATCGCTGTCCCAGGCCTGGCTGACTTGCGCCAGCGCCTGTTCGGTGTTGAGCAAAGGGGCAATTGCGGAATCGGGGAGTCGGGCGCTCATCGGTATCTCCAAATGGTCGGCAGGTGGGCTTAAGCTTACGCGCAATCGCAGCACACCGGAACTCCACGCTATGCAACACCCCTCCTCCTCATCACTGGATGCGGTCCAGGTTCTGGCCTTTGATGTATTCGGAACCGTGGTCGACTGGCACGGCAGCATCGCGCGGGAAATGGCAGCCAACTACCCGCATGTGGACGGCCATGCGTTTGCCCTGGCATGGCGCGCGGGTTACCAACCGGCGATGCGCCGCGTGATGGCGGGAGAACTGCCATGGACACTGATTGACGATTTGCACCGGATGATTCTGGACAGCATCCTGCCGGACTTTGGGCTGGCGCATCTGGCTGACGCGGAACGCGCGCGCCTGAACCGCATCTGGCATCGCCTGGACGCCTGGCCGGATGTCGTGGAAGGTCTTACGCGCTTGAAAAAACGCTTCGTTATCTGCACGCTGTCCAACGGGAACTTGAACCTGCTCACCCGCCTGTCCAAACGCGCCGGCCTGCCGTGGGACTGCGTCTTGAGCGCCGAAGTATTCCGCGCCTACAAGCCAGACCCCCGCACCTACGGTGGCCTAGCCAGCACCTTCGGCGTGCGACCCGAGCAGGTGATGCTGGTGGCAGCGCACCACGATGACCTGGCCGCGGCGCGCGGCTGCGGCTTGCGCAGCGCCTACATCGAACGGCCATGGGAGTTTGGCACCCAGCAGCCGAAGGATGTGTCGCCGCAGGCGGATAACGATTGGCATGCGGAAAGTTTCACAGCACTGGCTGCACGCTTAGGCTGTTAGCAAAAATAGGTGGCGCTCTGCGGCCGGTGGCAGCGCATACTGCGGGCCGCTATCAACCGTTGGAGTGCCGTGTGAAATACCCTGTCTTAGGTCTCGTACTTTTCGCCCTTACCTGTTCCGCACAAGCAGCCAGTTTCGAATGCAAAAAGGCGCAGTCGAAAATGGAAAAAGCCATTTGCGACAACCCGAAAATCTCCAAGCTGGACGAAGAGCTTTCCGAGAGTTACCAGGCTGCCAAAGGCAAGTTGTCAGCGGAGACACAAAAAGTCTTTGTCGCCGGGCAACGGTCATGGGTCAAATTTTTAGCAGCATCCTGCTTTACCGACTTCCAGGCCAAAGCGGCCACCAAGGAAGACGCTGCGCAATGCCTGGAGACAGAATACAAAACCCGCTTGGTCGGATTGAAAAGCACCGGCAGCCTGGTGGGTGGCTTCAAAACCTACGCGTACTTTGAGGGCGATTTCAAAGCCTATCCCAAGGATGAAGAGGTCGCATTCAACCGGGTGAGTCTGGTTTTGATTGACGATAACTCCGACAACGCCAACGCCATCAATTCCGCCATCAAGACAGTGGCCGGCAAGACGGGCATTGACAAAGAATCCACGGGCGCTTTCACCTCCGACGTGTCCAACAGTCTGACCAGCCTGGGTTCAGATTGGATTCTGCTCACGCAGTCCGAAAGTGTCACCGGTGGCGCGCACCCCGACGAGCACACGGGCTACAAATACTTTTCCAAAGAGCTCAAACGCTTTGTCAAAGTGGGCGATGTTTTCAGCAACCCGAAGTGGAAAGCCGTGGCCCAGCAAATAGCCAAAAAGCATTTCGAAAAAGAAAAAACCATGGACTCTGTCATCAGCTTGGACATCCTCGCAGAAGAAAGCGATGCATTCGGCTTCATGCTGATCGACAAAGGATTTTTGGTGGATGGCTTTACCAGCTATGCCGCACGCGCCAACGATGGCGTGAACATGAAGTGGGATGCGTTTTCGAAATTCTTGACGCCCAAGGGCAAGGAGTTGTCCTTGCTGCAAGCGCCTAGATAACCGAGCGACGCGCCAACTTGTAAACCGAAGTCCCCGCCAACCAATTCGGCAGCATGCGCACCGGTTGGCCGTCTTGCAGGCCGAAGCTGTCTAGCACCGTGAGGCCGTTGTAGCGTGCCAGGGCTCCCAGATCGGCATGGGTACCGACGCGGATATTGGGCGTGTCGTACCACTGGTAAGGCAGGCGTTTGGTCACCGGCATGCGTCCCATCAGCACGCTCAGGCGGTTGGGCCAGTGGGCGAAGTTGGGGAATGCGACGATGCCTACGCGGCCAACCCGCACCGTCTCGCGCAGCATCACCTCGGCGTTGCGCAGATGTTGCAGGGTGTCGATTTGCAGCACCACGTCGAACGACGCGTCGTCGAACATGGCCAGGCCCTGGTCCAGGTTGAGCTGGATCACGTTCACACCGCGCTTCACACAGGCCAGCACATTGGCGTCATCGATCTCCACGCCGTAACCGCTGCAACCCCGGGTGGCTTGCAGATGGGCCAGCATGGCACCGTCACCACAACCCAAATCCAGCACCCGCGAACCGCGCGGCACCAGTTCCGCAATGGCGTGTTGAATTTGCGCGTCGCTCATACCAGCACCTCCGCAGCCAGTGACTCGAAATACGAGCGGACCACGCCGTGGTAGCGCGGGTCATCGAGCAAAAACGCATCGTGCCCGTGCGGGGCGTCGATTTCAGCGTAGCTCACGTCGCACTGGTTGTCCAATAAGGCTTTGACCAGTTCCCGGCTGCGGGATGGCGCAAAGCGCCAATCGGTCACAAAACTAACCAGGAGGAATTTGCAGACGGCGTGCGCCAAGGCGCGGCTCAAATTACCGCCATGGGCGCGGGCCGGATCGAAGTAGTCCAACGCGCGGGTGATCAGCAAGTAGGTGTTGGCGTCAAAGTAGTCGGCAAACTTGTCGCCCTGGTAGCGCAGATAGCTCTCAATCTGGAACTCCACCTCTTGCGTGCTGTACAGGTAGTCGGGACTGGCGCCGGCTTGCACCACCGCGCTGCGCAATTGGCGGCCGAACTTGGCGTTCATCACGTCGTCGCTTAAATAGGTGATGTGACCAATCATGCGGGCGATGCGCAGACCGCGCTTGGGCACCACGCCGTGGCGGTAAAAATGGCCGCCGTGAAAGTCGGGGTCGGTGACGATGGCGCGGCGCGCGACTTCGTTGAAAGCAATGTTCTCGGCCGTGAGATTGGGCGCGCTGGCCACCACCACAGCGCGGCGCAAACGCTGCGGGTACAGCAGAGCCCAGGCAAGCGCTTGCATGCCGCCCAGACTGCCACCCATCACCGCTGCCAGCGTCTGGATGCCCAACCGGTCCAGCAGCAGCGCTTGGGCATGCACCCAGTCCTCCACCGTGACCACCGGAAAGTCAGCGCCATACACCTGGCCATCCGCGCTGTCCGGGTTCACATGCATGGGGCCGGTGGAGCCGAAGCACGAGCCCAGGTTGTTCACACCGATCACAAAAAACCGGTCGGTATCGACCGGTTTTCCCGGGCCGACCATGTTGTCCCACCAGCCTTCGGTCTTGGACTGCCCCGCATAAACGCCCGCCACATGGTGCGATGCATTCAATGCGTGGCAGATCAGTACGGCGTTGCTTTTACCGGCGTTGAGCCTGCCGTAGGTTTCAAAAGCCAGGTCGTACTGGCGGATAGACGCGCCGCTTTGCAGCGCAAGCGGCGCATCAAAATGCAAGGACTGGGGCGTGGCGATCAACATAAAAAAACAAACCCGACAAAGCTCAACGCGGTGCCGGGTCACATAGGGGGTCGGTCGTCCGTGTTTAGCTGAATTTATTGAGCGCCCGCAAGCTAGGGCAAATTGGCGCTGAGGCTGGCATTGTAGTGCCGCCACAATCGCAGCACGTTTCTGCGGATTCGTCCGGTATAGTCCAGAAGCAGCCATCGACAAGCATGTGATGGCCATCTCCGCTTAATCCTCTCTGCTATACCGCCGTCCGTTTTTTGGAAGAAACCCAGGGATTATGAAAAGCACCTATTTGCGTTACCTGTCACTTGCAAAAGCCGTCCAGGAAACCGACAAGCATCTCACCGCGGTGGACGAAACCGCCAAACGGCTGCTGGAGGTCATCGCTCTGAGCCACGCCGAGAACCGGCCGCTCACGGTCTCAGAAGCCATGGCGCTGGAGCCGATTGCAAGCCCCGGAACCATCCACCGTAAGCTCGATCTTTTGCGTGAAATGGGGCTGATTGACCAGATTTTCCAAGGCGATAACCGCCGCACCAAATATCTGGTTCCCACGCCCGTGACCGACCGCTATTTCGACAACCTGGGGCGGGTGCTGGCGCAAGCGACGGCGCAAGACTGACTCAGCCCAGATCCCGTACCAGGCCCGCATCAAGCCGCAGGGCACCGGCCGATTCCAGTTCGGCCAGGACGCCGTCTAGGCAATCCGACAAGGATATGCCGGCGAAATGCTGCCGGTGTAGGGCGCTGATGTAAGGCGTGTTTGCAGCCCACTGGTAGAGGGCCGCCAGCGGCCAGGTCTGCAGCTCCATCAACTTGAACTTCACCAGCACCTTCAAGCCATAGCGCAGGTGACTCATAGGCTTGCGCCGGAAATAGTCCAGACGGGAATAGGCGCGCGCCAAGGCGGACGGCGCGTCAACAAACGGGGACCCGTGGCCGGGGATGACCAGACGCGGTTGCAAGCGGGCAATCAGGTCCAGGGTGGCGCCCACTGCGTCAAAAGCGTCCTGACCCTCAAGCTCCGGAAAGACCACGCCAAACCCGTTCTCCCACAGGGCGTCGGCCGACACCAGCACCCCGGTTGACGGAGCAAACAAAACCACGGAGTGCGGATCATGGCCCGGCGCCGCATGAACCTCCCAGCTTTGCCCGCACAGCGCCAGCCGCTCACCGGGCACCAGGGTACGGTCTGCGTGGAAGCGCGGGCAGTGCTGGCCGGTGGACGCAAAATGCAAGCCCTGCGCGTCCCACTGTGCCACCGCCTGCGCCTGGCCGGGCGCAATCCAGGTCTGCAGGGCGGGGAAATGCGCTGCCAGCGCCGCGTTCCCCCCGCAGTGGTCACTGTGCAAGTGGGTGTTGAGCAACAAATCAAGTTGGCGGCCCTGCAGCTGCCGGTGCACCAGGTCCAGCAGCAAGGGGGCGTGGGTGTGGTAGCCGCTGTCAATCAGCACCGCCTGCCCATCGCCCTGCAAAAGCACGCTGTTCGAAGAAAGCCAGCCGCGTTCGAACACGTGAACACCTTGGGGTAACTGCGTAGAGACCGGCATCGTGGAACTGTAACGGCTTGCGCTATTCTTCGCCCCAACCCAACCACGGCGCGCCGCGCCCACCCATAGTGTCCGACCCTGCCCCGACGCCGCCTGACCCCAAACACGACAAACGCACGTTGTTGCGCAAACTGGCCGAATTTTTACACCCCGGACCCGACTCAGCCGAAGAGCTGATCCAAACCCTGGCAGAGGCTGAGCACAACCGGATCATCGGCCCCGAAGCCCGTGCCATGCTTGAAGGCGTGATCCGCCTGGCCGACATGAGCGCCGGTGACGTCATGGTTCCGGCCACCCGCATGGACTGGATCGACATCCAGGCGCCGCTGGATGACATCCTGCACAACGTGATCGATACCGCGCACTCCCGGTTTCCGGTGTTCGACGGCGAGCGCGACAACATCCTGGGCATCTTGCTGGCCAAGGATTTACTCAAACTGCAACGCGCTCCCGAGTTCAATATCCGCGCGCTCCTGCGTCCTGCGGTATTTGTACCCGAGACCAAGGGACTGAACGATTTACTGCGCGACTTCAAAGGCACGCGCAACCACCTGGCCATCGTGGTCGACGAGTTCGGCCGCGTGGCCGGTTTGATCACCATTGAAGACGTTCTCGAGCAAATCGTCGGCGAAATTGAAGACGAGTTCGACACTGCGGACGATGAGGGCGACATCTTTGCGCTGGCAGACCGCACCTACCGGGTCAACGGCGACACCTCGCTGGAGCGGGTCAACGAGGCCTTTTCCGCGACCCTCGCGGACCCGGATGCCAACTTTCAGACCATTGGCGGCCTGATCTCGCACGCCATGGGCCATGTGCCCAAGCGCGGCGAACGCGTGAGCCTGGGCGGGCTGGACTTTGTGGTCATGCACACCAAGGGCGGCGCGGTGAAGTGGTTCCGCGTGACGCCCAGCATGGACGCGCCGGGCTGATGCAGCCAGCACCCCCGCTGTGGCGCACCGGGGTGCTGCCGGCCTTCGCCGGACTGCTACTGGCCGCCAGCGTCGCCTGGCCACTTCCCGGCGGCGGGTTCCCGCCCATCGCGCA
>CANFTU010000062.1 GCA_947450005.1 Comamonadaceae bacterium
CAGGTAGCAGGGCATCTTCAGGCTCAGCTTGTGGCCATCTGCGCCATCTGCGCCATCGGCTTGCGCAGCCGCGCGGGTCGCATCGAGCACATCCTGGGGAACGCCTGCGAGCGCTTCCGCGTTGACCAACAGCGACCATTGATCCGTGGCGTCGAGCACGTTTTCGCTGAATTTCTGGCTCAGCTCGGCTTGGCGTTCCTGAATAGCGGCAAAGCGCTCTTTGGCCACGCCCGTGAGCTCTGCGCCGGACAGTACGAAGTTGCGCAGTGCCAATGTCCGTGCGCGCTGCTGCTCGGGGTTGAGCGCAGCCGGATCAATGGCCTTGTATTGGGCATACAGCTTTTCATCCGCCCCCAGGCGGGTCCAGAACTCGGTCACGCGCGGCAGTGCTGCGTTGTAAGCAGCGCGCAGTTCAGGCGTGTCAGCCACCGCGTTCAAATGGCTGACCGCGCTCCAGGCGCAGCCCAGGCGCTCACCGGCGACATCCAGCACCCGCGCAATGCCGGCCCAATCGGCCGGAAAGCCGCTGCCGGTCACCGTCGTTAACGCGCGCTCGGCGTCTGCCAGCAAGGTATCGAGGGCCGGGGCTACATCCGTTGGATGGATGCGGTCAAAGGCGGGTAGGTGGGCGTGGGCGAGCAGAGGATTCATAGGCGGCGCTGTGTGATGGGCGTGTGTGCTTCAAGCAGTCGTGTTCTCAGCGGATTCGAGGGTGTTGACCAGCAGCATCGTGATGGTCATAGGCCCCACCCCGCCGGGTACCGGGGTGATGTAGCCCGCCACCTGCGATACGCCGGCGTAGTCCACGTCGCCGCAGAGCTTGCCCTCATCGGTACGGTTCATGCCCACGTCCAGAACGACCGCGCCGGGCTTGACCATATCGGCCGTGAGCACGTTGCGTTTGCCCACGGCAGCGACGATCACATCGGCCTGCAGGGTCATGGCTTTGAGGTCCTTGGTGGCGCTGTGGCAGATGGTGACGGTGGCATTTTGTTGGAGCAGCATCATGGCCATGGGCTTACCGACGATGTTGCTGCGGCCGATGACCACGGCGTGTTTGCCACGCAGTTCATAGCCGATGCTTTCCAGCATCTTCATGCAGCCGTAGGGCGTGCAAGGCCAGAAACCGGGTTGACCGACCATCAAGGCGCCGGCGCTGGCGATGTGGAAGCCGTCCACGTCTTTGGCCGGGCTGATGAATTCGATAACTTTGTTGGCGTCAATGTGGGCGGGCAGGGGCAGCTGAACCAGGATGCCGTGGATGCTGGCGTCGTGGTTCAGCGCATCGATGCGGGCCAGCAGATCAGCCTCGCTCATGGAGGCGTCGTAGCGCTCCAACACCGAATGCATGCCGGCTTCGGTGCAGCTCTTGACTTTGTTGCGTACATAGACCTGCGAGGCCGCGTTTTCGCCCACCAGGATCACGGCCAGACCGGGTGTGATGCCCTTGGCTTTGAGCGCCGTGACGCGGCGCGCTACATCGGTGCGAAGTTGTGCGGAGAGGGCGTTGCCGTCAATAATTTTTGCGGTGTGTGTGCTCATGGTCGTTTTCCAGAAAAAAGCGACCGCGCCGGAGTGCGCGGCCTCGTGAGAGAGGTTTCAAGTGGGGTTTGACGCCGCGCCTTTGCCAGGGCTTTGGGCCAGGGCAATGCGCAGCAGGTCGGCGACCGTTTTGGCGCCGAGCTTTTCCATGATGTTGGCCCGGTGGGCCTCCACCGTTTTGATGCTGATGTTCAGGTCATCGGCAATCTGCTTGTTCAAGCGGCCCGCGACGATGCGCTCCAGAACCTGCGCTTCGCGGGTGGTGAGCTTGGCCAACAGCGATTCGCGGTTGAGCGTGGTCTGGTATTCGGCAAAGGTTTCGCGCGCAGTGGCCAGCATGTGTTCCACCAAACGCACCAACTCTTCTTCGCGAAAGGGTTTTTGAACAAAGTCCACTGCGCCCTTCTTCATGGTCTCCACGGCCATCGGTACATCGCCATGCCCGGTGATGAAAACGATGGGGAGGGGGGAGCGCAGGTCGACCAGGCGGTTCTGCAGATCCATGCCACTCATGCCATCCATGCGGATATCCACAATCAGGCATGCCAATTCGCGGGGGTCGTAACGGCTTAGAAACGATTCGGCGGAATCGAAGCAGCGCACCCGATAGTCTTTGCCTTCGAGCAGCCATTGCAACGAGTCGCGCACGGCTTCATCGTCATCCACCACAAAAACGGTTCCTTTTTTGGGAATCAGGCTCATCGGTGTAACTCAGGGTTAAACGGTGGACCGGACGCGCTCGACGCCGGGTAGGGTCATGTCCAGTGGAATCCAGAAAGCAAACCGGCATCCCAGAACAGCGGAACCATTGTAGATGTTCTCCGCCTGAATGCGTCCCCGGTGCGATTCGATGATGGAGCGGCACAAACTCAATCCCATGCCCATGCCATCCGATTTGGTGGTGTAGAAGGCTTCATAAAGCCGGTCCATTCCGCCGGGCGCGATACCCAGGCCGGTGTCGCTGACGGCGAATTGGACGACGGTTTGTCCCTCGATGTTCTGCAGGCCCACACGCAAATCGACATTGCGCTGGTGCGGCGGCCGCGCGGCTGATTCAATCGACTCCGCCGCATTGCGCAGGAGGTTGAGCAGCACCTGCTGGATCAGGATGGGATCAACCCGCAGCGGAGGCAGGTTGGGCGCCAGGTAATGGTTCAGTCGCACGTTGAAGCGCCGAGTCTCAATTTCGGCCAACTCCAGCGTTTCATCCACCATCTGGTTCACCGACGATGCGGCCAGGTTCGGCTCACTGCGTTTTACGAATTCCCGGATGCGTTGGATGATTTGCCCGGCACGCTGGGCCTGGCGCGAAGTTTTTTCCAGCGCGCCCAACAGTTCTTCTTCGCTGATCTGCTGCGCTTTAATGCGGGAGACCATGCCCAGGCAATAGTTGTTGATGGCGGTGAGCGGTTGGTTCAATTCATGGGCCACGCTGGAGGCCATCTCGCCCATGGTGATCATGCGGCTGGCTGATTGAGCGCGTTCTGCTTGCAAGGCTGCTTGTTCTTCGGCCATGCGGCGGGCCGTGATGTCGGTGGCAATCACCATCTGTGCCAGCCGACCGTCGACCCAGCTCAGATAACGGGTCCGCACCTCCAGCCACTTGTCCAACGCCGGCACAAATATCTCGGCGTTCTCGGCTTCCTGCTCGGTGATCGTGGACACGGGGAAGCCGGCCAGCGAGTCCACGCTGTCGCCGGATTCGTCATTGTTGCGTCCGGGGGGCACGCCCGCCTCGGCTGCCAGTTGCACGTGGCCAGCGGCATGGGCATGGAACCACTGGCGATAGGTTTTGTTGGCGAACAAGAGTTCGTCACTGCCCAGCGGTGCAACCGAGATGGAGGCTTCGAGCGCTTCCAGCACCGTGGTAAAGCGGCGGTGGGCGCGCGAGAGTTCTTCGCGGATGCGATTGGGCTCGGTGATATCGGTCATTGAGGTGACCCAACCGGTCTGGGTGCCAAACGCGTCGATCAGCGGAGCGACATACAGGCGGGCATCGAAAATATTGCCATCGCGTCGCTTGACCCGCACCTGCACGCCGCCGCTTTGGGTCTGTCCACTGAGTTCTTTGGCCAGCAGCTCATGCAAATCGGCACGGTCTTCGTCGGGCCAATAAGGAAACGGAGCTTGTTTGCCGATCAAGTCGGTGTCGCTCCAGCCCGTCATCTGGCAAAAGGCGGCATTCACGAAGGTGATGCGGCCCTGCAGATCCATCGCGCGCATGCCGGTGAGCATGGAATTTTCCATTGCGCGGCGGAAATTGGTCTCCGCCACCAGTGCTTGCTGCGTGCGCAAGCGCCTGCGCGTATGGCGCCAGTTGGCGACCAGCATCCAGCCGGTCAGCAGGCTCAGGGCCCCAACCAGCCAGAACAGGCCGCTGCCGACCACGCCCAGCGAGGCGCGGTAGGCCTGCGCGCGCAGGGTCAGGTCGGTCCCCACTGGCGATACATGCAGCGCGAAGTGGTTGGGGTAGCTGATCCAATCCGGCAGGCGGTTGCTGAATTTCTTAGCGTCCGGCCGCACACCTGCCAGTACCGTGTCATTGGCGTCCGTGAGGGACACCGCGTAGCGTGCCGTTATTTCGCTGGGTATCCCGTAGCGGTACAAGGCGTCGACCGAATACTCCGCCATCAAAGCGCCGCTGAAGCGGCCCGGTTCATGCAGCGGAATCACCAGCTGCAGCATGGGCGCATAGCTGTCTTTGCGCAAGGCCTGGTAATAGAAAGGTTTGCGCGTAGTCCGTGCCCGCAGGAACAGCACATCGTGATCGGGGTTGCTGCTCAGCGGTGTTGCGGCCAGGGGTTTGGGGTTCCATACCGAAGCGGAGCCTGCGGCAGCCCGGACGCGGCGGTTTTCGTCCACCCACGCCAAGCCCTGAACTTCAGGGTACCGGTTGAGCACAACATTGATCCGCATGCGCACCTCTTCGGCGCTGGCTTCGCGGTTGGTGATTTCACGGCCCAGGCGGTTGAGTTGCTCCTGTCTTTCGGTCAGGCGCTGACGCAGGTTCTGCTGCGCGTATTCGACGTCCCGCTCAATGGCTTCCTGTTCCCGGTTGATTTCTTCGACGCGCAAATACGTTAGCGCGGCGACGATAGCCAGAAAGAAGATCAAGACCGAGGCCAGCGGCGCCAGCATCGCCATCCTGTCTTGCTGGTTCGGGTTGAGTTCGCGCCACCATGTCCGCACGGCGCCGACGACGGGCCATCTCAGGGATGTCTGCATGGCGGATCCGCGGGGCTGTGCATGGGGGGAGTGTAGGGGAGGCGGTCAATTTAAGCGGTCGAATATTCTTTTATATTTCATATAGTGAAATATAATCGCACTATTTGAAACGTCTTATTTTTGTGCGACACTCGGCGCATCACTACAACCATCTGCAGAGGAGACTGAGATGTCCGATTCGAATTCCGGTACTGCGCCAAACGTTCCCTTCCAAGTTGGATCTGACATCGACGCGCAGGAGACGCGTGAGTGGATGGACGCGCTGTCCGCAGTCATTGAGGCGGAAGGACCTGAGCGTGCTCACTACCTTCTGGAGCAGCTCCTGGAGCACGCCCGCCAAAAAAGCATTGACATGCCGTTTTCGGCTACCACAGGCTATGTCAACACCATCGAGCCGGAACAGGAAGAGCGCTCCCCCGGCAATCTGGAGATGGAAGAGCGCCTGCGCGCCTACATGCGCTGGAACGCGATGGCCATGGTGGTCAAGGCCAACCGGCATGACCCTGCGGACGGCGGTGACCTGGGCGGGCACATCGGCTCGTTCGCGTCATTGGCCAGTTTATTTGGCGCAGGCTTTAACCACTTTTGGCACGCCGAGAGCGAGAACCACGGTGGCGACTGCCTCTACATCCAAGGCCACGTGGCGCCCGGCGTGTATGCCCGCGCCTACCTGGAGGGCCGCCTGAGCGAGGAGCACCTGCTGCATTTCCGCCAGGAGGTCGACGGTAAGGGCCTGTCCAGCTACCCGCACCCCAAGCTCATGCCCGAGTTCTGGCAGTTCCCCACCGTCTCGATGGGCTTGGGGCCGCTGATGGCCATTTACCAGGCGCGCTTCTTAAAGTACCTGCACGCCCGTGGCATTGCCAATACGGAGAACCGCAAGGTCTGGGTGTTCTGCGGCGATGGCGAGATGGACGAGGTCGAATCGCTAGGCGCTATCGGCCTGGCGGCGCGCGAAAAGCTCGACAACCTGATTTTTGTCATCAACTGCAACTTGCAGCGGTTGGACGGCCCGGTGCGCGGTAACGGAAAAATCATCCAGGAGCTCGAAGGCGAGTTCCGGGGCGCAGGTTGGAACGTGATCAAGTTGATCTGGGGCAGCAGCTGGGATCCGCTTCTGGCACGCGACAAAGACGGCGCTTTGCGCAAAGTCATGATGGACACGGTGGACGGCGATTACCAAGCCATGAAGGCCAATGATGGCGCCTATGTCCGCAAGCACTTCTTCGGTAAGCACCCCAGCACCGCCAAGATGGTGGAGCACATGAGTGACGAGGAAATTTTTGAGCTACGCCGGGGCGGCCATGACTCCAAAAAGGTCTATGCGGCCTACCACCAGGCGGTGAACCACAAAGGTGAGCCCACGGTGTTGCTGATCAAAACCATCAAGGGTTTTGGTATGGGCAAAAGCGGCGAGGGCAAGAACAATGTGCACCAGACCAAAAAGCTGACGGACGAAGACATCAAAGCCTTCCGCGACCGCTTCAATATCCCGATTCCTGACAGCGAACTCTCCAAGCTGCCCTTTTACAAACCGGCGGATGACACACCCGAAATGCGCTATCTGCACGAGCGGCGCAAGGCTTTGGGCGGCTATTTGCCGCACCGGCGCATGAAGGCCGATGAGCAGTTCACCGTGCCCTCGCTGGACACTTTCAAGGCCGTGATCGAGCCCACGGCGGAAGGCCGCGAAATCTCGACCACCCAGGCCTATGTGCGCTTTCTGACCACGCTCTTGCGTGACAAAGCCATCGGCCCGCGCGTCGTGCCGATTCTGGTGGACGAGGCACGCACTTTTGGTATGGAAGGTCTGTTCCGCCAGATTGGTATTTACAACCCGGACGGCCAGCAATACACCCCGGTCGACAAAGACCAGGTCATGTATTACAAGGAAGACAAACAAGGCCAGATCCTGCAAGAAGGCATCAACGAAGCCGGCGGCATGAGCAGCTGGATTGCGGCAGCCACCAGCTATAGCACCAGCAACCGGATCATGATTCCGTTCTATGTGTACTACTCGATGTTCGGCTTCCAGCGCATTGGCGATCTGGCCTGGGCAGCGGGTGATATGCAGGCGCGTGGCTTCTTGCTCGGCGGTACATCGGGGCGCACCACGCTCAACGGCGAAGGCCTGCAGCACGAAGACGGCCACAGCCACATCCTGGCGGGCACCATCCCCAATTGCGTGAGCTACGACCCCACCTTCGCGCACGAGGTGGGCGTCATCCTGCACCATGGCTTGAAGCGTATGGTGGAAAAGCAGGACAACGTCTATTACTACCTGACGCTGCTGAACGAAAACTACGCCATGCCCGGCCTCACCCCCGGCACCGAAGAGCAGATCATCAAAGGCATGTACCTGTGTAAGCCGGGTGCCGCCGAGACCAAGGCCAACAAGGGCACAGCCCGGGTGCAGCTTTTGGGCTCGGGCACTATCCTGCGCGAATCGATTGCCGCGCAGGCCCTGCTGGCGCAGGATTGGGGCGTGCAGGCCGACGTTTGGAGCTGCCCCAGCTTCAATGAACTCACGCGCGACGGACAGGATTGCGAGCGCTTCAACATGCTGCATCCGCTGGAGACGCCGCGCCTGTCTTTTGTGGCGCAGCAACTCAGCGCACACAGCGGCCCGGTCGTGGCGTCAACCGATTACATCAAGGCCTACGCCGAGCAGATCCGTCCGTTCATTCCCAAAGGCCGGAGCTACAAAGTTCTGGGTACCGACGGCTATGGCCGCAGTGACTTCCGCAGCAAATTGCGCGAGCACTTCGAGGTCAACCGCCACTACATCGTGGTGGCCGCGCTCAAAGCCTTGCAGGAAGACGGCGTGGTCACCGGCGAGACGGTCGCCAAAGCAATTACCCAATACGGCATCAAGACCGACAAGATCAACCCCCTGTACGCGTAAACCCACGGGAGACACCACATGGCCAGCATAGACATCCAGGTTCCCGACATCGGCGACTTTGACGAGGTCACCGTTATTGAAGTGATGGTCGCGGTGGGTGACACCATCCGCGCCGAACAAAGCCTGATCACCGTAGAGTCCGACAAGGCATCGATGGAAATTCCGTCGTCTGCCGCCGGTGTGGTCACCGCGATCAAGGTCGCCGTGGGCGACAAAGTGAAGCAGGGTTCGCTGGTACTCACGGTGGAGGCTGCGGCTGGCGCCGCGGTACCCGCTGCCGCACCTACAACTGCCCCAGCTGCACCGGTGGCAGCTGCTCCCGCACCGGCGTCCGCGCCAGCGCCCGCACCTGTTGCGGCACCTTCTGCTCCGTCACCCGTTGCTGCAGCCCCGGCAGCTGCTACCCCGGCACATGTGCCCGGCGCGTCTACGCTGGGCATGCCGCATGCCTCACCTTCGGTGCGCAAGTTCGCACGGGAATTGGGCGTGCCACTCGGTGAAGTCAAGGGCGCAGGCCCCAAGGGCCGTATCACGTTGGAAGATGTGCAAAGTTTCACCCGCGCGGTGATGAGCGGTGCCACCCAAACCCAGGCGCAGGCTGCCAAAGCACCGGCCGGTGGTGGTGACGGCGCAGGCTTGGGCTTGATCCCCTGGCCCAAAATCGACTTCGCCAAGTTCGGCCCCATCGAGCGCAAAGAGATGGGCCGCATCAAGAAAATCAGCGGCGCGAATCTGCTGCGCAACGCGGTGATGATTCCGGCTGTCACCAACCACGACGATGCCGACATCACCGACCTCGAGGCCTTCCGCGTCGCCACGAACAAGGAAAACGAGAAGTCCGGCGTCAAGGTCACCATGCTGGCCTTTTTGATCAAAGCCTGCGTGGCGGCGCTCAAGAAGTTCCCCGACTTCAACAGCAGTTTGGATGGCGACACGCTGGTGTACAAAAACTACTGGCACATCGGCTTTGCTGCTGACACGCCCAACGGCCTGATGGTTCCGGTCCTGAAAGACGCCGACAAAAAAGGCGTGCTGCAAATCAGCCAGGAAATGGGCGAGCTCGCCAAGAAAGCCCGCGAGGGCAAGTTGAGCCCTGCGGAGATGACCGGTGCCACCTTCACCATCTCCAGCCTGGGCGGCATTGGCGGGCGCTACTTCACGCCCATCATCAACGCGCCCGAAGTCGCGATTCTGGGTGTTTGCAAAAGCCAGATGGAGCCGGTGTGGAACGGTAAAGAGTTTGTGCCGCGCCTGATGCTGCCGCTCTCCTTGACCTGGGACCACCGTGTGATTGACGGCGCATCAGCTGCGCGCTTCAACGTGTACCTGGGCCAAATCCTCAGCGACTTCCGTCGCGTCCTTCTTTAAGCCCGGGGAGCGGATATGGCACATATCGATATTCTGGTTCCCGATATTGGCGACTTCGATGAAGTCACGGTCATCGAGCTGCTGGTCCAGCCCGGCGACACCGTCAAGGCTGAGCAAAGCCTGATCACCGTTGAGTCCGACAAAGCCTCCATGGAAATTCCCTCCAGCCACGCCGGTGTGGTGAAGGACATCAAGGTCAAGTTGGGTGACAAGGTCAAGCAAGGTTCTATGGTGCTGGTGCTCGAAGGCGAGGGCGCTGCGGCAGCCCCGGCACCTGCGCCTGCGCCTGCTGCGGCACCTGCCCCGTCGGTGGCTGCGCCAGTGAAGGTCGCTGCACCCGCTGCCAGTTCCCCCGCGCCCACCGCCTCCGGCTATACCGGCGCGGTGGACATGGACTGCGACCTGCTCGTTTTGGGCGCAGGTCCGGGCGGTTACTCGGCCGCCTTCCGCGCAGCGGACCTGGGTCTTAAAGTCATTCTGGTGGAGCGTTACGCCAGCTTGGGCGGCGTGTGCCTGAACGTGGGTTGTATCCCCTCCAAAGCCTTGCTGCACGTGGCAGCGGTGATGGACGAAGTCAGCCACATGGCGGACCTGGGCGTGGACTTTGGCAAGCCGGTGGTCAGCATCGACAAGCTGCGCGGCCACAAAGAAAAAGTGGTCGGCAAACTCACCGGCGGCTTAGCGGCCATGGCCAAGATGCGCAAGGTCACTACCGTGCGCGGGTACGGCGCATTTGTTGGCAGCCACCATGTCGAGGTGGAAGAAACCACCGGCAGCGCACAAGATAAAACCGGCAGCAAAAAAGTCATCGCGTTCAAGAACTGCATCATCGCTGCCGGCAGCCAGGCTGTGCGCCTGCCTTTCATGCCGAACGACCCGCGCGTGGTCGACAGCACCGGCGCGCTGGAGCTCAAAGAAGTTCCTAAACGCATGCTGATTCTGGGCGGCGGCATCATCGGTTTAGAGATGGGCACGGTCTACAGCACGCTGGGCGCGCGCCTGGACGTGGTGGAAATGATGGACGGCCTGATGCAAGGCGCGGACCGCGACCTGGTCAAGATCTGGCAGAAGATGAACGCGAAGCGTTTTGACAACATCATGCTCAAGACCAAAACCGTTGCCGCACGCGCTTTGCCGGAAGGCATTGAAGTGACGTTTGAGAGCGCTGAGCCGGGTGGCACGGCCCCCGCGCCGCAGGTGTACGACCTGGTCTTGCAAGCCGTTGGCCGCACGCCCAATGGCAAAAAGATCGCCGCCGATAAGGCCGGCGTGGCCGTCACAGACCGCGGCTTCATCAGCGTCGATATTCAAATGCGCACCAACGTGCCGCACATCTTCGCCATCGGCGACATCGTGGGCCAACCCATGCTGGCGCACAAAGCGGTGCACGAAGCGCATGCGGCCGCTGAAGTGATTGCCGGTGAATTGCAAGGCAACAAAGAGCTTGCCGCAGCTGCCTTCAACGCCCGCGTCATTCCGAGCGTGGCCTACACCGACCCCGAAGTGGCATGGGTCGGCTTGACCGAAGACCAGGCCAAGGCGCAAGGCATCAAGGTAAAGAAGGGCCTGTTTCCCTGGACGGCATCAGGCCGCGCCATTGCCAATGGCCGCGACGAAGGCGTGACCAAACTGCTGTTCGACGATTCACCCGAGGCCCACGGCCACGGCAAGATCCTGGGCGGCGGCATGGTCGGCACACACGCGGGCGACATGATTGGC
>CANFTU010000063.1 GCA_947450005.1 Comamonadaceae bacterium
GAGAACTCGGCGCCAAGTTTTTTGACCAAGCTCTCGGCTTCGCGCACGGACATTTTTTTGGCCGCAATCTGGCTGGCGGCGCTGATCTGGTTGGCCTTGTCCAGGGCCAGCAAGGCGCGGGCATGGCCCATGTCCAGGTCACCGGCCATCAGCATGGTTTGCACCGGATCGGCCAGGTTGAGCAGACGTAAAAGGTTACTGGCCGCGCTGCGCGAGCGACCTACTGCCTGGGCGGCGCTTTCATGCGTGAGGCCGAATTCTTTGATCAGACGTTGCAAACCCTGCGCTTCTTCGAGCGGATTGAGGTCTTCACGCTGCATGTTCTCGATCAGCGACATAGCAGCCGCCGCCTCGTTGGGCACGTTGCGCACCAGCACCGGCGCGCTGTCAAGCCCGGCCAGCTTGGCCGCACGGAAGCGCCGCTCGCCGGCGATGATTTCGTAAACCGGGCGCGACGAGCCTTCGGGGCGGTGCAAGGCGGCGTACTCGGTGTCCAACTGGCGCACCAGGATCGGCTGCATGATGCCCTGCGCCTTGATGCTCTCAGCCAGCTCGTAGAGCGCGCCTTCGTCCATGTGGGTGCGCGGTTGGTACATGCCCGGCACCATGTCGCTGAGTAACAGCGTGTGCGGCTGGCCGGCACCAAAGGCGCTGTCTTGTTGGCCGGGTGCATCGGGCACTTTGGGGCCGAGCAGCGCTTCCAGGCCCATGCCGAGTCCTTTGGGTTTTTTGGTGGCCATGGTGGTTTTCCTTCGAATGCTTATGGTTGTGTGTTCAAAAACTCGGCGAGCAGCGCGCGCCCTTGCGGCCAATCGCCCAAACCGGAGTCGGCGTTGATGTGGCCCATCGCGCCGCAGTCCATCCACTGCGCGCCCAGAGCGTCAGCAAAACTCTGCGCACGCGCCAGGCTGCAATACGGATCGTTGTGGCTTCCCAGCAAACGGCTGGGAAAGGGCAAATGTGGCAGAACCAATGGTGTCCAGCTGTGCAAGACCGCCGCCAGCTCCGGCTGCTGCGGGTCGCCGGGTGCGACCAGCAATGCGCCCCGTACCCGGTGCGCCAGCCGCGTCTGCGCCGCCCAGGCCGCCACCAGCAGGCAACCCAGGCTGTGGGCCACCAACACCACCGCTTCGGACTGAGCCTGCACCACTTCTTCAAGGCGCATCACCCAGTCGCCGCGCAAAGGATGCATCCAATCATGTTGCTCCACGCGCACGTCGCCGTAGAGCACTTCCCAGCGGCTTTGCCAATGGGCAGGGCCGGAGTTTTGCCAACCCGGCAGCAATAAAACACGCGCAGATGCCGGCGACTCCATGGGCTTACATGCTCTTGATGCGTTGGACCATTTCCAGCGCAAATGCCACAAAGGCCTGCGCGCCGCGCGACGCGGGGTCGAAGACCACGCCGGGCAAGCCGTAGCTGGGGGCCTCGGCCAGACGCACATTGCGTGGGATCACCGTGTCAAACACCTTGTCACCGAAGTGCGCCTTGAGCTGCTCACTGACCTGGTTTTGCAGCGTGATACGCGGGTCGAACATGACGCGCAGCAAACCAATGATTTGCAAGTCATCGTTCAAATTCGCCTTGACCTGCTTGATGGTGTTGACCAGATCGGTCAGACCTTCCAGGGCAAAGTACTCGCACTGCATGGGCACGATGACGCCGTGGGCGCAGCACAAGCCGTTAAGCGTGAGCATCGAGAGCGAGGGCGGGCAGTCAATCAGCACAAAGTCGTATTCGCCATCCACCGCCTGCAGCGCGGCTTTGAGGCGGCGCTCGCGCCGCTCCAAGCTGACCATCTCGACCTCTGCGCCGGCAAGCTCGCGGTTGGCGCCCAGAATGTCGTAGCTGCAGCCGGCCTGCTGCAGTTTGTCACTGCGGCTGCGGGCCTGGGTGATCGTGGCTTCTTCCAACAGCACGTCGTAGACCGTCATTTCCAGCTGGCGCTTGTCGACGCCGGAACCCATGGTGGCATTGCCCTGCGGGTCCAGATCGACCATGAGCACACGCTGGCCGACCTTGGCCAGACCGGCGGCCAGGTTCACGGTGGTGGTAGTTTTACCCACACCGCCTTTTTGATTGGCTACACAGAATATTTTGGCCATGGATTACCCGCTGATCGACGTCTGAAAACGATGGCCTGCCGGGCTCATTGCGAAAGCGCCAGTTTGACGCCAAAGCCCAGCAAAAACACCCCGGCCACCCGCTCGAGCCACTGCGCTACCCGGGGCTGGGCGCGGATGCGCTCGGCCAGAAAATGGGTCAGCAGCGTCGCGGCCAGGCCGTACAAAAAAGTAAGGGCCGCGATCGTGGCGGCCATGAAGGCGTAGGTCAGCAAACCCTGCTGGGTTTGCGGATCAACAAACAAGGGAAAGAACGCCATATAAAACAGAATCGCCTTGGGGTTCATCAGCGTGATCAGCATCGCCTGGCGAAAGTACTGGCGCGGCCGGATATGGATTGCTGGAGCAGCACCCGGTTTGGCGCGCAGCATGTGCACACCCAACCAGGCCAGGTAGGCGGCGCCCACCCATTGCATGGCATGAAAAGCAGCGGGGTAATGCGACAAAAGCGTGGCCAGACCGGCCACGGCGCACCACATCAGCACCTGGTCGCCGGCGATCACGCCGAAAGTCGCAGCCAAACCGCCGGGGATACGGCCCTTGCCCGTGGACATCACCAACGCCAGATTGCCCGGGCCGGGAATGAACAGAAACAGTAAAACAGTGGCGACAAAAGTGCCGTAATCGGTAACGCCGAGCATGGGAAGTTGAAAAAGAGGAAGCGCGAGTGTACGGCAGCGGATTTATGCCGTTTTTTTACGCATCCAGACCAAGCAGCGCTGCGCATCCAAGCGGGGCACCACCAAGGGTTCCACGTGAAACACCTCCACATCTGCCGGGAGCGCTGCGATTTCAGCATCCGGGGTTTGGCCTTTCATCGCCATCCACACGCCGCCGGGTGCCAACTGCGCGCCGGAGGCAACCACGAAATCGGCCAATGACGCAAAGGCGCGCGAGGTGATCAGGGGATATTGCCCGGTCACTTGCTCCACCCGGGCGTGCACACCACGCAAGTGCGGAAGTTTGAGCGACAGCGCCGCCTGCTGGATAAAGGCGGCCTTTTTACCAACGGTGTCCACGCAGTCGACCCGCAAACCGGGGCAGCACAAGGCAATGACTACGCCCGGCAAGCCCGCCCCAGAGCCAACATCCAGAACCGCATCGCCCGCCGTAGCCGCGAGGTGGGACTGCAGCGGAGGGAGCACCGCCAGACTGTCCAGAATATGGTGGCTCAAAATGGAGGGCGGGTCGCGCAAGGCGGTGAGGTTATAGACCTGGGTCCATTTGGCGATCAACGCTGCATAGTCCAACAGGCCCTGCACCTGCGCCTCCGACAAATCCAAGGACAGCGCCGCCAAACCCGCGCGCAGAGGCGCTTCTTGCGCCGACGGGGTCAAAGCGCCTCCACGCCGGGCGTCAGACTTCCCACCGCGTCGGCCACGTCCACGCCCACTTCAACGCCCTCATCGGGCACCGTGCCCAAACGGGCGAATCCCTTGAACTTGCTCTTTTTGAGGTGAATCAGCAGAAGGGAAATCGTAGCCGGGGTGATGCCGGAGAGGCGAGAGGCCTGACCCAGGGTCTCGGGGCGGTGCTGGCTCAGGCGCTGGCGCGCCTCAAAACTCAAGGCTGTGACCTGGTGGTAATCGAGCTCGGGCGGCAAACGCAGGTTTTCATAATGCGCGGCGCGGCCCACTTCTTCGCGCTGGCGGTCGATATAACCGGAATACTTGGCCGCGATCTCCACCTGCTCCACGATGGCTAAACGCAAGAGCTCGGCGTCACCCGGGCCAGCCGCGCCCGACAAGGCCGGGTTGGCAAACGCGCCCTCTTTCAGACGCATCAAATCTGCATACGCCACGTCGGGGCGGCGCAGCAAATCCATGAGGGTGTATTCGTGCTCCATGGGCTTGCCGAGAAGCGCCACGGCATCCGCCTGCGGAACTTTCTGCGGACTGACCCAGGTGGATTTCAGGCGCTCTGTTTCACGTGAAACCGCATCGCGCTTGCGGCTGAACGCGTCCCAACGGGCGTCGTCCACCAGGCTCAGCTTGCGGCCTGCCTCGGTAAGGCGGGCGTCGGCGTTGTCTTCGCGCAATTGCAGTCGGAACTCGGCGCGGCTGGTGAACATGCGATAGGGCTCATTCACGCCTTTGCTAATCAGGTCATCCACCAGCACACCGATGTAGGCCTCATCCCGCCCGGGCAGCCAGGTGTCGCCCGTCCACTGGGTTTGTGCGCCAGCCTGCAAAGCGGCGTTCACCCCGGCGAACAGGCCTTGCGCGGCAGCCTCTTCGTAGCCGGTCGTCCCGTTGATTTGCCCGGCAAAAAACAAGCCCGCAATCTGACGCGTCTCAAAACTGCGTTTGAGCGCGCGCGGATCAAAGAAGTCATATTCGATGGCGTAGCCGGGGCGCAGGATGTGGGCGTTTTCCAGCCCCTGCATGCTGCGCACCAAGGCGAGCTGGATATCAAACGGAAGGCTGGTGGAAATGCCGTTGGGGTAGTACTCGTGCGTCGTCAAGCCTTCGGGTTCGAGAAAAATCTGGTGGCTTTCCTTGTCGGCAAATCGGTGGACTTTGTCCTCCACGCTGGGGCAGTAGCGCGGGCCCACGCCCTCGATCTTTCCGGTGAACATGGGGCTGCGGTCCAGCCCGCTGCGGATGATGGCATGCGTTTGCGCATTGGTATGCGTGATCCAGCAGGGCATCTGCGCCGGGTGCTGGCTGGCGCGGCCCATGAAACTGAAGACCGGAACCTGCGCGCCCATGCCGCCGGGCATGCCGTCACCGGGCTGTTCCTGGCAGCGGGAAAAGTCGATGCTGCGGCCGTCGATACGCGGCGGCGTCCCGGTTTTGAGCCGCCCCTGTGGCAGCTGCAGCTCTTTGAGGCGGGCACTCAGGCGGCCCGCAGACGGGTCGCCTGCACGGCCTGCGCCGTAGTTATTCAAGCCCACGTGGATTTTGCCGTCCAGAAACGTCCCGGCGGTCAGTACCACGGTCTTCGCGCGAAACGTGATGCCGATTTGCGTCACCGCGCCCACGACGCGGTCACCCTCCAACAGCAAATCATCAACCGCCTGCTGGAACAGGCTCAGGTTGGGCTGGTTTTCCAGCATGCGCCGGATGGCCGCCTTGTACAAAACCCGGTCGGCCTGGGCGCGGGTGGCGCGCACGGCGGGGCCTTTGCTGGAGTTGAGAATACGGAACTGGATACCGGCCTCGTCCGTGGCCAAGGCCATCGCGCCGCCCAGGGCGTCCACTTCCTTGACCAGATGGCCCTTGCCAATGCCGCCGATGGACGGGTTGCAACTCATCTGCCCCAGGGTTTCGATGTTGTGGGTCAGCAGCAAGGTTTTGCATCCCATGCGCGCGGACGCCAGCGCCGCCTCGGTGCCGGCATGGCCGCCACCGACAACGATGACATCAAAATGTTCCGGATACAGCATGGGGTCCTTGGGTGGTACGGCGGCAGGGGGCTCGGGCGGGCAATTTTACGGGCGGCCCCTGCGCGTGGCGCGCAGCAGGCTCGCTACCATTGCGCATCCAAGGAGCACCCCGCATGCACATCCGTTCGCTCAAAGATGAAGTTAGCCCCGAAGAATGGCAACTGCGCGTCGATCTGGCCGCCTGCTACCGGCTGGTCGCCGCTTACGGCTGGACCGATCTCATCTACACCCACATCAGCGCACGGATCCCGGGTCCGGAACACCACTTTCTAATCAACCCGTACGGCTTGCTGTTTGAGGAGATCACGGCCAGCAGTTTGGTCAAGGTGGACCAGAACTGCAAAGCCGCGATCGATACACCGTTTCCCGTGAACCCCGCAGGCTTTGTGATCCACAGCGCCATCCATGCGGCACGCGACGATGCGGGCTGCGTCCTACACACCCATACGCGGGCCGGCGTTGCGGTCAGCGCCCAGGCTTGCGGCATCCTGCCCATCAGCCAGCAGGCCACTTATGTACTCGCCTCGTTGGCCTACCATGACTACGAAGGTGTGGCGCTGCGGGATGACGAGAAACCGCGCTTGCAAGCCGATCTGGGGCGGGCCAGTCACTTGATGCTGCGCAACCACGGCTTGCTGGTTGTGGGGTCGTCCATTCCAGAGGCGTTTGTGCTCATGCACAACTTCGAGTCCACCTGCCAGATCCAGATCACGGCACAAAGCGGCGGCCCGCTGGTGCATGTGAATCCGGCAATCACGGCGGGAGTCGCAGCCATGCTGGAGGCCGATGGCGGCCAAGTCGGCGGCAATTTCGCGTGGCCTGCGATGCTGCGCAAAGTGGAGCGGCTGGACCCGTCTTACAAAACCTGAGGCGCGTCAGCCTCTTCGCCCTGCGCGACCGGTTGTTGCAACCACGCACACGCAGCTCCGGCCCACAGGGCCAGCGCCGAATACAAGAACCCGCGCACCAAACCTCCATGGCTGTCGGCCACCCAACCCACGGCCAGCGGCCCGACGACCTGGCCCACCGCAAACACCACGGTGAACGCGGCAATTCCCGCAGACCACGCTGCCGCAGGGAAGTTCAAACGGACAAAGGCTGTCGTTGACGCCACGATGCTGAGAAATACCGCCCCAAATAAAGCGCCGGATGCCACAAAAACAAAGAAGTTATCCGTCAGCGTTGGCAGGATGACGGCAACGCCCAACAGCGCATTCAAGCGTGCCAAAGCGCCGCCGCCCCGGTGTGCATTCAACAAGCCAGCCCATATGCGCGATGACGCCATCACCATCACACCCAAAATCGCATAGAACCACGCCACCTCACCAGTATTCGCGCCGTGTTCGCGCAACAAAGCCACAGCGAAAGTCATGTAGCCGATGTAACCCAAACCAAATAAGGCGTAGCCCGTGAGGGCATAGCGCATCGGCCACCAGGCTACCCTCTGCGCGGGCTCCGCTGCCGCTGGAGCTCCAGCCTCCCAAGCGTCCAATACCTTGACCGGCCAGCGCAACATGGCCACCAGAACCAAACACACCAAAGCTAGCACCCACCACGCCACAACCCAGGGCGCAAAAGGCAACTGGGCACTGTCCAGAATCCTGGGGACCAGCAAAGCCGAAACCACAATCCCCGCACCCGTACCCCCGTAATACAAACCAAGAATCAGCCCCGCACGTTCGGGCTGCCGGGAACCCATGCGGGCAGCCAATATGCCACCCGACACAAAAACAACGGCGCTGAGCATGCCCGCAAAAAGGCGCTGAACAATTAATACGCCCGAGTCCACGAAAAATCCAGGTACCAGCATCAGCAAAGCTGCAAACCATCCACCCCAGACAAGCGCACGACTTGGCCCCCAATAAGTCATCACGCGACTGGTAAACAACGCGCCAATAAAGTAGCCCAAAGCATTGGAAGTATTCATGGCGCCGGAGAGCGTGTAGGACCATGCCAAGTCGTGCCGCATGGCAGGCAGCAACAATCCATACGCAAAGCGTGTCACCCCCAACGACACTGCTGCAGCTGCTGAAAGAACAGCAGCCAGCAGCAATAGTTTCGATTCAAATTTCGGATGCAACAATGGGTGGACTTTGGGTTGGGGATAAGTTGGTGAACAACATCAACTTATTCACACAGCCTGGGCATGCTACCAACTTATGCACATTCTGGGGCAGGGTTGACGGACTTTACAAGCATGGCATTCACTACGCCAAGGCATTGATACACATGAAGAAAGAGGACTTACACACAAACAGCTCAATGCTCTATCTACTATGACTATCTTGTCTTCTTTATTTTTAAAACTTGTTAATAGCAAGACAAGGTGCGCTTCCCCCACAAAGATGCTGTCAGAAACATCCCATCAAGTAAAATCTGATCGAACGACAACCCGGGTCCTCCGGTTCAAAAAAACAGTCATTGATGCCCACCGCTTCAGCCGCAAAAAACAATAACCAGAAGCCCGTGGCTTTTGAGATCAAAAGTGCGGATTTACCTTTGGTTGCTCTGGTTCTCAAAACCGGCGATCTCGTGGCCTTGGAGACGCAGCTCCTGTCCCAATTCGGCCCTTTGAGCACCAGCCCGGATTTTTTCAATGACGATGCTTTGGTCATTGATTTCGGTCAGTTGGCCGCTGACAGCGAATCATTGGATTTGCCCCATTTAGTCGCTGTTTTGCGTCAATGTAAATTGGTTGCTGTGGCGGTACGCCATGCGCCAACACCCAGCCTCCTGGAAGCACGCCGCCTCGGCTTGGTGGAAGCGCATGAAGTTTATGTTCCAGCCCCCGCAGTGAAGGCCCCACCGGTGGTGCAAGCGCCTATGCAAAAAGAGATTTCGCTTGCTCCTGCAGCAACGTCCACGATGGTCATTGATAAGCCGATTCGATCGGGTCAAAAAATCTACGCCAAAGGTGGAGATTTGATTATTTTGTCTATGGTGAATCGCGGCGCCGAGGTTGTTGCCGATGGCAATATCCATGTGTATGCGGCATTGCGTGGCAAAGCCATGGCAGGTGCAAAAGGCAACACCAAAGCGCGTATTTTTGCGCTTGCCATGGAAGCTGAATTGGTTTCGGTGGCGGGCATTTACCGCACCGCAGAAAAGCCCTTTGCCAGCGATGTTCTCGGCCGGCCGACCCAGATCCGCCTCAGCGATGACAACCAGGAAAAGCTGCTGATTGAACCTTTGATGCCGTGAACCTATTTATTTAACCAAGCGAGATCCATGACAAAAATTATCGTTGTAACTTCAGGAAAAGGCGGTGTGGGAAAGACCACCACCAGCGCCAGCTTTGCCGCAGGTTTGGCATTGCGTGGCCATAAAACCGCTGTCATTGACTTCGATGTCGGTCTGCGCAACCTGGATCTGATCATGGGGTGTGAACGCCGTGTGGTGTATGACCTGATCAATGTGATCCAAGGCGAAGCGAATCTGCACCAGGCGTTGATTAAGGACAAACAATGTGACAACTTGTTTGTGTTGGCCGCATCGCAAACCCGTGACAAGGACGCCTTGCATCAGGACGGCGTCGAAAAGGTCTTGAATGATTTGGCCGAGATGGGGTTCGAGTACATCGTCTGTGATTCGCCTGCTGGCATCGAAACCGGTGCACTCATGGCTATGCACTTCGCAGATGAAGCGTTGGTGGTGACCAATCCGGAAGTGTCGTCGGTGCGTGACTCCGACCGCATCCTGGGTATGCTGGCCAGCAAGACCAAGCGTGCGATGGAAGGCAAAGAGCCCATCAAAGAACATCTGCTGATCACCCGTTACAACCCTGCGCGCGTGGACCTCGGACAAATGCTGTCTTTGGAAGACATTCAAGATATTTTGCGCATCAAACTCATTGGCGTGATTCCAGAGAGTGAAGCGGTTTTGCAAGCATCCAACCAAGGTATTCCCGTGGTGCACGTGGAGAGCAGCAATGTCGCAGAAGCCTACAAAGACGTGATCAGCCGATTTTTAGGCCAGGACGTGCCGATGCGTTTCACAGAAGCCCCGAAGCCGGGTTTTATCAAACGTCTGTTTGGTGGAAAATAAATGAAGTCATTTCTGTCTTTTCTGTTGGGTGAAAAGAAACAAACTGCAAGCGTTGCCAAAGAGCGGCTGCAGTTGATCCTGGCACACGAGCGCAGCGGCCGGAACGCCGCCGAGCCTGACTACTTGCAGGACCTGCAGCGCGATCTGATTGCAGTGATCAGCAAGTACATCAAAATTGATATCAAAGATATCAAGGTCAACCTGGACCGCCATGACAATCTGGAAGTACTCGAAGTCAAAATCGAGTTGCCTGACGCGCGTTGAATGCCGTGCACAGCGGACTGGCTGTGCCGGACCGCTTAAACCGGCAAGCGGGTTTTGTCGATGACGCGGCGCATCACAAAACTGGAATGCACACCGGTTACGCCTTCGATGCGGGTGATCTTGTTGAGTAGCAAATCCTGGTAATGATCCATGTCGCGCACGATGACTTTGAGCTGGTAATCGGCGTCCTGTCCGGTGATCAGCAGGCACTCCAAGATTTCGGGTAACACGGCAACCGACCCTTCAAAATGTGCAAAGCGCTCGGGCGTGTGCACATCCATGGAGATGTATGTCAGCGCCATGAGTGACAGCCCCAGTTTGCGAGCGTCCAAAAGTGCGCGGTAACCCGTGATCAGACCGGAATCCTCCAGCGCCCGCACCCGGCGCAGGCATGGTGAGGCCGATAAGCCAATGCGGTCCGCAAGATCCTGGTTGTTGATCCGGCCCTCGTTTTGCAGTATTTCCAGAATATGTTTATCGAACTTGTCCAAGGTCATTTCTATGTGCATTTAATTGGTATCGAAGCAGTCTGCTTTAAACATTGTATAAAATCGGCAATTAAATTCGGCTCCAAGAGATTATTCTGGCATTTTATTTAATTATCGCTTTTTCGCACCGTGCTATAGTGCATGGTTATTTTTTTCAGGAAGCTTGAATGGCAAAAGAAGAGTTAATCGAGATGATGGGCGTTGTCAACGAGGTTCTGCCCGACACCCGATTCCGCGTCACTTTGGATAACGGACACCAACTCATTGCCTATTCCGCGGGAAAAATGC
>CANFTU010000064.1 GCA_947450005.1 Comamonadaceae bacterium
ATAACACCCGCATCGACGATCCGCAGGCCACTGACGCCGAAGACCCGCAGCCGGGCGTCCACCACCGCCATGGGGTCGTCACTGCGTCCCATTTTGGTGGTCCCAACCGGGTGAAAAATCGTGCTGGCGATGTCGCCGGCCAGTTGCGCCAGTTCGGCATCGGTTTGGTACTGGACCCCCGGCTTGTGTTCAACAGGCGCAAAGCGCTTGAGCGCGTCCTGGCTGAGGATGTTGCGCGTGACCCGCAGGGAGTCGGCGGCTACTTGGCGGTCCGCATCGGTGCTGAGGTAGTTGGGCGAAATTGCCGGCGCGTCCTGAAAGTCAGGCGTCTTGATTTCGATGCTGCCACGGCTGGTGGGATTGAGGTTGCACACGCTGGCCGTGATCGCGTTGAACGTATGCAGCGGCGAGCCAAACGCGTCCAGGCTGAGCGGCTGCACGTGGTACTGGATGTTGGGGTACGGCTTGGATGGGTCGCTGCGGGTGAAGGCACCGAGTTGGCTTGGCGCCATGCTCAGCGGTCCCGAGCGGCTCCAGAGGTATTCCAGCCCCATCGCCGCTTTGCTCCACCAGGAATTGGCCAGGGTATTGAGCGTGACCGCGTTTTGCACCTTGAAGACCGCCCGGATTTGCAGGTGGTCTTGCAGGTTTTGGCCTACACCGGGAATGTCTTTGCGCACCGCAATACCTTTGGCCTGCAACAGTGCGGCGGGCCCCAGCCCGGATAATTGCAAGATCTGCGGCGTTGCCACACTGCCCGCGCTCAGGATGACCTCGGACCGGGCATGCGCTTGCACCATCTCGTGCCCATTCCAGACCTGCACGCCGGTGCACCGCATGGGGCCTTGTGCGCTGGCGGGCTCAATCGTCAGGCGTGCCACCTGGGCGCCGGTCCACAGCTCAAAATTGGGGCGCCCGTAACATGCGGGCCGCAAGAAAGCCTTCGCGGTATTCCAGCGCCACCCCTTCTTCTGGTTGACTTCGAAATAGCCCACGCCGTGGTTGTCCCCGGTGTTGAAGTCGGTGCTGGCCGGAATGCCGGCTTGCACTGCCGCCTGGGAAAAGGCTTCCAACACGTCCCATTTCAGTCTTTGCTTATCCACCCGCCATTCGCCGCCGGCTTGGCGCTGTTGGAGGAGCTGGTGGTACGGGGTACGCGATTCGACCAGCGCATCAGGCACTGATGTTTTTGCGCCATGCACGCCGGAGGCTCCGCCGTGGTGGTCTTCATGCAGCTTGAAATATGGCAGGCTGTTTTCCCAGTTCCAGGCGGCATCGCCCAGCAAGTTGGCCCAGTTGTCATAGTCCCGTGCCTGGCCGCGCATGTAAATCATGCCGTTGATGCTGCTGCAGCCGCCCAGGGTTTTGCCGCGTGGGTAGATCAAACTGCGGCCGTTGAGACCGGCTTGCGGCTCGGTGGCGAAACGCCAGTCGGTGCGCGGGTTGCCAATGCAGTACAGATAGCCCACCGGGATGTGGATCCAGTGGTAATCGTCTTTCGGTCCGGCTTCGATCAGCAGCACGCGTTTGCTGGCATCGGCGCTGAGCCGGTTGGCAAGCAGGCAGCCGGCTGTCCCGGCGCCCACAATGATGTAGTCGAAGTTGGTGTCGCCCATAGTCCGCTTGGCCACTAAGCCTTCAGTTTGCGGGCCGCTTCCAGCGCAAAGTAGGTCAATATGCCATCCGCGCCGGCGCGCTTGAACGCCAGCAAGCTCTCCATCATCACGGCGTCATGGTCCAGCCAACCGTTGGCCGCAGCGCCTTTGAGCATGGCGTATTCGCCGGAGACCTGGTAGGCGAAAGTGGGGACCGCAAATGCGTCTTTGACCCGGCGAACCACGTCCAGGTAGGGCATGCCGGGTTTGACCATCACCATGTCTGCGCCCTCAGCGATGTCCATGGCCACTTCGCGCAAGGCTTCGTCGCTGTTGGCGGGATCCATCTGGTAGGACTTCTTGTTACTTTTGCCCAGATTGCCGGCAGAGCCCACGGCGTCGCGGAAAGGCCCGTAAAAGGCGCTGGCGTATTTGGCGCTGTAAGCCATGATGCGGGTGTGGATCAGGTTTTTCGCTTCCAGCGCCTGGCGGATTGCGCCGATGCGCCCGTCCATCATGTCGCTGGGCGCCACGATGTCGACCCCGGCTTCGGCTTGCACCAGCGCCTGCTGCACCAGCATGCGCGTGGTTTCGTCATTCAGGATGTAGCCTTCTTCCTCGGGCCGTTTGTCGGGAATGCCGTCCTGACCGTGGCTGGTGAAGGGGTCCAGCGCCACGTCGGTCATCACCCCCAGATTGGGGAACTCTTTTTTCAGAGCGCGCACCACGCGTGGGACCAGGCCGTCGGGGTTTGTGGCCTCTTTTCCGTCATAGGTTTTCAGCGATGCGTCGATCACCGGGAACAGGGCCAAGACTGGAATTTCCAGCCGTTGGCATTCCTCTGCGACCGGCAACAAATAGTCCAGCGTCAGTCGCTCCACGCCCGGCATGGACGCTACGGGGAAACGCGTGCGGGTTCCCTCTGTGACAAAGACCGGGTAAATCAGGTCATGGCTGGTGAGCTGGTTTTCGCGAACCAGGTTGCGGGTGAACCCATCGCGGCGCAGGCGGCGCGGGCGTCCGGAAGGAAATGGTGCGGGTGTGATCATGCGGACAATTTTGCCCTAACGGCTTGAAACTGCCGCAAACCCTTTGCTACAATTTCTTCGGGCTCTTCGGAGCTCCCCGCTTTTCCTCCCTGAGCGGGGCCTTGATGTGTGACAGCAAATAGGCTTGACACCCCAGCTCTGAGCTGGGGTTTTTTTTGGCCATTCGAGCTGTGTGATCAACCGTGCGGCGGACCTCAGGACCCGAGGGACTACACTTTCCGCATGCTGTGGGTCAAATCATTTCATATCGTGTTTGTAGCCAGTTGGTTCGCCGGCTTGTTTTACCTGCCGCGCATTTTTGTCAATCTGGCGATGGTCGATGTCGCGCCCAGCGCCGAGCGCGACCGGCTCCTGTTGATGGCGCGCAAGTTGTTGCGTTTTACCCAGATCCTGTCCGGCGTGGCCGTGGTCTTAGGACTTTGGCTGTGGGCCGGCTTCGGCATCGGTTGGGGTGAAGGCAATGCTTGGATGCACATCAAGCTTTTCGTCGTGCTGTTGGTTTTGGCTTATCAGCATGTGTGCACCCGCATGCTGGCGCGCTTTGCGTTGGGCCACAGCATGCCCGGGCATATCTGGTTCCGCTGGTTCAACGAAATTCCTGTGCTGCTGATGGTGGCCGCCGTGGTGCTGGTGGTGGTCAAGCCGGTCTGAGGCTGAAATGGCAACGCGTAAAACCGCAGCGTTGCCCCTCGCCTCGGTGTATGCCTTGACCATTGCTTACGCCAGTCTGTATCCCTTTGGCGAATGGCGCGATCAAGGTAATACGTTCTGGGCGTTCCTGCTTGCGCCGTGGCCAAAGTATTGGACAGGGTTTGATCTCGGCATCAATATCCTCGGGTATGCGCCTTTTGGTGCTTTGTTGGCCCTGGCGCTTTTCCGGCGTGCCGCAACCGCTCGCCCTCTGATCCTGGCGATTGCGGTCGCCTCGTTTTTCTCTCTCTTGCTGGAGGCCTTGCAGGCGTATTTGCCGATGCGGGTGGCGTCGCGTGAGGACTGGCTGTTGAATTCTTTGGGTGCCGGATTGGGCGCCGGCGTGGCCTTGCTGTTGGAGCGCGCCGGGGCGCTGCAGCGTTGGAATCACATCCGGCGGCGCTGGTTTGTGCCTGATGCGCGTGGCGCTCTGGTGCTGCTGGCGCTGTGGCCGGTGGCGCTGCTGTTCCCTTCAGCCGTGCCGCTCGGACTGGGGCAAGTGTGGGGGCGCTTACTGATCAACCTGCATGAACTGTTGCGCCCGCAGGCAGACGTGGAGCAGCCCTTGCTGCACTACCTGGTCGAACTGCTTCCCCCTGCACCTCTGGGGCTGACGCCCTTGTCGCCGGTCACCGAGTTAGGCTGTGTGGCAATCGGCGTTGTGTTACCCAGCCTGCTGGGATATTGCGTGATTCCCGTGTGGCATCGGCGCGTCGTGTTCTGCCTGACGGTGGTGGTGGTGGCGGTTGGCGTGAGCACGCTGTCCGCAGCCCTGAGTTGGGGGCCTTCCCATGCATGGGCCTGGCTGAATGGCGTGGCGCAAATGGGGCTGTTGGTCGGCGCGCTGATGGCCTTTGTCTTGACCGCGGTGCCGTGGCGAACCGGCTGCGCCATCGCGCTGGCGGCGATGGGCGCTTATTTGAGTCTGCTCAACCAGGCGCCGGAGAGCCCCTATTTCGCGCAAATTCTGCAGACCTGGGAGCAGGGCAGCTTCATACGCTTCAATGGCCTGGCGCAGTGGTGCGGCTGGTTGTGGCCGTACGCGGCAGGCGTTTACTTTGTGCTGCGACTGGGGCAACGGGAGGCAAAAATTTACAATGCGCCATGACCACACCCACTGCGCCTTCGCCTTCGCGCCCGACACCACCGTACTTTGAGCGCCACATTTTTTTTTGCCTCAACGAGCGCAAGAATGGGGAGGCTTCGTGTTCCCAGCACCATGCGCAGGAGGCGTTTGACCACTGCAAACGCGCGATACGCGAAGCCAACTTGAACGGTCCCGGGGGCGTGCGGGTAAACAAGGCCGGATGCCTGGACCGGTGTTCCGGCGGCCCTGTGGCCGTAGTCTACCCCGAAGGCGTTTGGTACACCTATGTGGATACGGACGACATCGATGAAATCGTGCGTTCCCACTTAAAGGGCGGCCAAGTGGTCCACCGTTTGGAGTTGGATCCGGGTGTGGGGCGGTGACGCCCGTATGAACGCGCAGACACAAAAATTCACCCTAGAGGGTCCAGCCGGGACCTTGGAGGCGCTCTGGGATGCTCCAGCAGGCATGGACGGGCAGCCAGCCCTTGGCACTGCGGTGATTGCGCACCCGCACCCCTTGTTCGGCGGGACCATGGACAACAAGGTGGTGCAGACGATGGCGCGCGCCTTTGTGCAGGCCGGCTGGTGCGCTTTGCGCTTCAATTTCCGGGGTGTGGGTAATAGCCAGGGCTCCTATGACGAAGGCCGTGGCGAACTGGAGGATCTGCTGGCTGTGGCTCAGTCCCACGCGCCCAGCGGCCCTTTGTCTTTGGCCGGCTTTTCTTTCGGTGCATTTGTAGCCGGTGCCGCAGCCGTGCGGCTGCATATGCAGCGGGACGTTGAGCATCTGGTTTTGGTGGGTGCTGCGGCGAGTCGTTTTAATTTGGAGCAGGTACCGGTTTCCCTGCGGCCCCGCACGCTGCTGGTTCATGGCGAGGTGGATGACACGGTCCCATTGTCGGCGGTCATGGACTGGGCGCGTCCGCAAAATCTGCCGGTTACGGTGCTGCCCGGGTGCAGCCACTTCTTTCACGGACAATTGCCGCTTCTGCGCCAGGTGATCTGCGGCGGCATCGCCGCGCACCGGGTGACTGTGACCACCTGATAGGTACGCTGCGCACGTTGCGCGGCCCATTTTTAACTTCCTTGAACGTATGAAAAATTTCCTGATTGCGACTTTGGGCGCTTTGTGTATTGCCGCTGCGGCCCAAACGCCCCAAGCCCCTGAAGTCGCCGCGAAGTCTTACCTCCTGATTGATGTGACTGCCAGACAAGTACTGGCTGCCAAGGGGCAGGACGATCCGGTGGAGCCTGCGTCGCTCACCAAGTTGATGACCGCATACCTGGTTTTTGATGCCTTGCGTGCGCACAAAGTCGACTTGGCGCAAACCTTTCCGGTTAGCGAGCGGGCTTGGAAAATGCCGGGCTCCCGCATGTTCATCGACCCCAAGATGCGGGTCAGCGTGGAGGATCTCCTTAAGGGCATGATCGTCCAGTCGGGCAACGACGCCACCGTGGCCTTGGCGGAAGGGGTGGGCGGGACCGTGGAGCACTTTGTCGAGATGATGAACGCCCAGGCGCAGGCGCTGGACATGAAGTCCACCAGCTACCGCAACCCCGAGGGTCTGACCGCTCCCGGACACCGCACGACAGCGAGTGACTTGGGCGTGCTGGCCACCCGTTTGATGCAAGACTTTCCCGAATACATCGGTCTGTATGCCATCAAGCACTACCGGTACCCCGGAACGCCGGCCGCCAACGACAACAACCGCAATTTGCTGTTATTTCGCGATCCGACCGTGGATGGTTTGAAAACCGGCCACACGGATGCAGCAGGCTACTGCATGGTGGCCACTGCGCACCGTGAATATCCCAATCTGGTTGTCGCCGGTGCGCCGGCGGGCTCGGGCGCGGCGTTGGGCAGTCGCCGTTTGCTGTCCATCGTCCTCGGGGCCGACAGCGAAGCGACGCGGGCCGCCGAATCGCAAAAATTGTTGAACTGGGGCTACACGGCTTACCGCGCGGTCAAGCTCTTCGATGCAGGCCAGGCCGTGGTGACTCCTGTCGTGTGGAAGGGGGCGCAGTCCAGTGTGAAGGTGGGGGATTTCCAGGCGGTTGTGGTTGCCGTTGCCAGCGGAAGCGCTGGTGGTGTGACGACCCAGGTGTTGCGTACGGACCCGCTGCTGGCGCCGCTGGCGAGCGGACAAAATGTGGCCACACTTCGGATTTTGCAGGGAGATCACGTTGTGCGCGAGGTTCCGCTGGTCGCCCTCGAGGCGGTCCCGCAGGCTGGTTTGCTGATGCGCACCTGGGACGCAATCCGCCTGTGGATTCGCTAACGGCGCATTTGGAGCGCGTCTAGTCAGGGGTGCCTAGGGCTGATATACTTGCGGGCTTTCCCCTGCATTTCGGGTCCGAGAGCGCCATGCGTGGCGCTGTTACCTACGCTGCTGAATATTGTTTGCCGGGCTCCGTTTTGTGAGCCATTTTTAGGAGGCTTTCGTGCCAACCATCAACCAGTTAGTGCGCCAAGGGCGCGAGGTCGAAACGATCAAATCGAAGAGCCCTGCGATGCAAAATTCGCCGCAGCGCCGTGGTGTTTGTACCCGTGTCTACACCACAACGCCTAAAAAGCCCAACTCAGCACTGCGCAAGGTTGCCAAGGTGCGTCTGACCAACGGGTTTGAAGTCATTTCTTACATCGGAGGCGAAGGCCACAACCTGCAGGAACACAGTGTGGTTCTGGTTCGCGGCGGCCGTGTGAAAGATTTGCCCGGTGTGCGCTACCACATCGTGCGTGGATCGTTGGACTTGCAGGGCGTCAAAGACCGCAAGCAGTCGCGCTCGAAATATGGCGCGAAGAAGCCCAAGGCCAAGTAAAAAGCAGTTGATTTTTAGTTCCGGGGGCTGCGTGGCGCGGCTGCCGGGTGTTATGGCCCGAACGCGAGATTGTTCGCGTGGGTCGAGTAAGTGGGAGTCTGATGGCTCCCGCGGCGTTCGCAAGAGCGCCAACTGAAGCAAAGAGGTGAAAAAATGCCACGTCGTCGCGAAGTCCCCAAGCGGGAAATACTGCCGGATCCAAAATTCGGCAATGTCGAACTCTCCAAGTTCATGAACGTCATCATGGAAGGCGGCAAAAAAGCCGTCGCCGAGCGCATTATTTACGGCGCGCTGGAGCAGATTGAGAAGAAGCATCCCGGGAAAGATCCGCTCGAAGCCTTCGAGGTTGCGATCAATAACGTCAAGCCGATGGTGGAGGTCAAATCCCGTCGCGTTGGTGGCGCCAATTACCAAGTTCCCGTTGAGGTTCGCCCTGTGCGTCGTCTGGCGCTGTCCATGCGTTGGATCAAGGAAGCTGCTCGCAAGCGTGGTGAAAAATCGATGGCGCTGCGCCTTGCAAATGAGTTGCTGGAGGCCACTGAAGGCCGTGGCGGCGCCATGAAAAAGCGGGATGAAGTGCACCGCATGGCAGAGGCCAACAAGGCCTTCTCGCACTTCCGTTTCTAAAGTATTCGCAAGGGACCGCAGTGCGCGGATCGTGACAGTGCCCGCGCACTGTCACACGAAGTGCGCACACTGCAGGCCCGTTTGCACGGCGCCTATCGCGCCAACCCCATTTGACACATTAAGGACGCACCATGGCTCGCACAACCCCTATTGAGCGCTATCGCAATATTGGTATCTCCGCGCATATTGATGCCGGTAAAACCACTACCACCGAGCGAATTTTGTTTTACACCGGCGTAAACCACAAAATTGGCGAAGTGCACGATGGTGCGGCCACCATGGACTGGATGGAGCAGGAGCAGGAACGCGGCATCACGATCACGTCAGCCGCTACCACCTGTTTCTGGAAGGGGATGGACACATCGTTCCCGGAGCATCGCATCAACATCATTGACACCCCTGGACACGTGGATTTCACGATTGAAGTGGAGCGTTCCATGCGCGTGCTCGACGGCGCGTGCATGGTGTATTGCGCTGTGGGCGGTGTTCAGCCCCAATCAGAGACTGTCTGGCGTCAGGCTACGAAATACAAAGTGCCGCGTTTGGCGTTTGTCAACAAAATGGACCGCACGGGCGCGAATTTCTTCAAGGTCGTCGACCAGATGAAACTGCGCCTGAAGGCGAACCCAATCCCCATCGTGATTCCTATTGGCGCTGAGGAAAACTTCACCGGCGTTGTGGACTTGCGCAAGATGAAAGCCATCATCTGGGATGAGGCATCGCAAGGCATGAAATTCGAATACCGTGACATTCCCGCCGAATTGGTTTCGGTGGCCAAAGAGTGGCGCGAAAAAATGGTGGAAGCGGCTGCCGAGGCTTCGGAAGAGCTGATGAACAAGTACCTCGAAGAGGGCGACCTCAGCGAAGAAGAGATCACCCATGGCCTGCGGGTGCGCACTATCGCCACCGAAATCCAGCCCATGTTGTGCGGTACCGCGTTCAAGAACAAAGGCGTGCAGCGCATGCTGGACGCAGTCATTGAGCTCATGCCTTCGCCCTTGGATGTGCCGCCCGTTCCCGGCTTCGATGAAGATGAAAACGAAGCCCATCGCAAGGCGGATGACGGTGAGAAATTCTCGGCGCTGGCCTTTAAATTGATGACCGATCCGTTTGTGGGTCAATTAACTTTCGTGCGCGTGTATTCCGGCGTGCTGAAAAAAGGCGACAGCGTTTTCAACCCTGTGCGCGGCAAAAAAGAGCGTATCGGCCGCATTGTGCAAATGCACGCAAATAACCGGGAAGAGGTCGACGAGATCCGCGCCGGCGACATCGCTGCTTGTGTTGGCTTGAAAGACGTGACCACCGGTGAAACCCTGTGCGACCCCGCGGCCATCATCACCTTGGAGCGCATGGTGTTCCCGGAGCCTGTGATCGCGCAGGCGGTTGAGCCCAAGACCAAGGCTGACCAGGAAAAAATGGGCATCGCCCTGTCCCGTCTGGCGCAGGAAGATCCGTCTTTCCGCGTGAAGACCGACGAAGAATCCGGCCAGACCATCATCGCCGGTATGGGTGAGTTGCACCTCGAAATCATCGTGGACCGCATGAAGCGCGAGTTCGGTGTCGAGGCCAATGTGGGCAAGCCCCAGGTTGCATACCGCGAGACCATCCGCAAGACAGTGGAAGACTCCGAAGGCAAGTTTGTGCGCCAGTCCGGCGGTAAAGGCCAGTACGGCCATGTGGTGCTGAAGATTGAGCCCAACGAAGCCGGTAAGGGCTTTGAATTCGTTGACGCCATCAAAGGTGGTGTGGTTCCCCGTGAATACATCCCCGCTGTGGAAAAAGGCGTGGTTGAGGCGCTGACCCAGGGCGTGTTGGCCGGCTATCCCGTGGTTGACGTGAAAGTAACCTTGCACTTCGGTTCGTACCACGACGTGGACTCGAACGAGAACGCCTTCAAGATGGCCGCGATCTTTGGTTTTAAAGAAGGTTGCCGCAAAGCCAGTCCGGTGATTCTGGAGCCGATGATGGCCGTCGAGGTGGAGACACCTGAAGACTACGCCGGCAGCGTGATGGGCGATCTGTCGTCACGCCGCGGCATGGTGCAGGGCATGGACGATATGGTCGGTGGCGGTAAAGCCATCAAGGCCGAAGTGCCCCTGTCGGAAATGTTCGGCTATTCGACAACCCTGCGCTCGATGTCGCAAGGCCGTGCGACTTACACGATGGAATTCAAGCATTACTCGGAAGCGCCGCGCAATGTGTCGGAAGCCATCATGGCTGCGCGCGCGAAATAATTTTTCCCTGTCTGCGACGGTGTGCCGCCCTGTTCCCGTGCGGGGCGAACCAGCAACACCGTGCAGACGTTAAACCTGTACACGGGCATTTGTTCTTTGGAGAATTGACACATGGCAAAAGAGAAATTCACCCGCACCAAGCCGCACGTGAACGTTGGCACGATTGGCCACGTTGACCACGGCAAGACCACCCTGACAGCGGCCATCACCACCGTGCTGGCCTCCAAGTTTGGCGGCCAGGCCAAAGCCTACGACCAGATTGATGCAGCACCCGAAG
>CANFTU010000065.1 GCA_947450005.1 Comamonadaceae bacterium
AATACTTGACCTGGTCCTCGGTCGCGCCGGGCGTCATGAAGATGCCACGCAGCATCAGGTAATCCACCGGCAGTCCTGCCGACTCGCAGGTCGGGATGTCGCTCCACGCTTGGGTGGCGGTCATCTTGGTTTTGTAGGGCAGACGTTCTCGGTCAAATACGCACAGGGGGCGCAATGCGCCGGAGCGCCAGTGGTTATCGGCCTCAATCGGGTTGTTCACGGTGGAGTCAATGTGCTTGCCGACCAATTGCACCGCCACGTCGCCACCACCTTTGAGCGGGATGTAAATCAGTTTTTTGCCGATGGTTTTTTCCAGCAGCACCGTGATGATCTGGTCCTCCTGTTTGGAGCCGGTGCCGCCCATCTTGAAGGTCTTGTCGGGCTGCGCCTTGATGGCAGCAACGTAGTCAGCAGTGGTTTTGTAGGGCGTATCGGAATGGACCCACAGAACAAACTGGTCCAGCGCCAGCATGGACACGGGAGTCAGATCACGCCAGCTGAATGGCACCCCGGTCGCCAGTGGTGTGGTGAACAAATTGGACAAGGTGATGATGATTTTGTGGGGGTTGCCCTTGTCACCTTTGACGTCCAGAAACCCTTCCGCGCCTGCGCCACCGGATTTGTTCACCACGATGATGGGCTGCGACGTGAGCTTGTTTTTCGCTGCGACACCCTGGATAAAGCGGGCCATCTGGTCTGCGCCGCCGCCGGTTCCGGCGGGGACGACGAATTCGATGGGCTTGGACGGCTCCCAGGCGGCAGCCGGTGCGATCACTGCAGCCAGTGCCAGTGCCACAGCACCTTGGGCGGCGCGGACCATTGATACCAGTTTCATACTGTCTCCTTTTTGGTTAACCCATCAATCCAATGTGCGACCTCTCTTGATCAGCCCAGTTTGCTGCCGGCTGTCAGCCCGTGCGCCCTGGCGTAGTCAGCTGCACCCATCTTTTTGCCATCTTCGGCGCGCAGCTTGAGAATTTCAATCTGCCCGCTTTGCGATGTCACAAAAATCGAGGTCTCGCCGACGTGGGTGATCTCCCCGGGCTTGCCCTTGCTGTCACCATAGCGTCCGATGCGGTGCTTGCGGCAGTCGTACACAAAGACCTTTGTTTCGGTGTGGTTGGTCCAAGCGCCTGGAGCCGGGTTGCAGGCGCGGATCAGGTCATAGACCGCGTCCACGTGGTTGGCCCAGTTAATCTTGGACTCGGCCGCTTGAAACCAGCCCTCGTAACTCGCTTGCGACTCGTCTTGCTCTGCAGTCGTGTACCGACCGGCCACCACGGCGTCCGCTGCCTCCAAAAGAGCGGCCACGCCCATGGGAAACAGTTTGTTGAAGTACAGCTCGCCCAAGGTCTCATCCGGATCGATGTCGCAGGTTTTTTGCAGAATCACCAGGCCCTCATCCAGGCCGTCGCTGGGGCGGAAGATGGTCAAGCCGGTTTGTTTCTCACCGCGCGCCATGGCCCAGTTGATGGCTGATGGCCCCCGGTATTTCGGCAGCAGGGAAGGGTGGTACTGGATGGTTCCGTGCTTCGGGATATTCAGCAGCGACTGCGGCGCAAACTGCACCACATAGGCCATCACGCCGATGTCGGGCTGCAGGCTGTGCATGGCATCGTGCGCGGCCTGGTCGGTGAGTTTGTCGAGTTGCAGCACATGCAGACCCCGCGCTTGCGCTTCCACGCGCAGCGCGTCAGGCTTGGTGCCGGGTTTTTCCGGGCGGCAGAACACGCCCACCACTTCATCACCGCGCGCCAGGAAGGCTTCGAGCGCGGCTTTGCCGAAATCCTGTTGTCCAATCAAAACGATTTTCATGGTGTGGTGGCTTCCGGTGCGGGCTTCAAATCACTTTGGATTCACGCAGACTGCCAATCTCGGCGCTGGAATAGCCGAGCTGCGCAAGAACTTCTTCGGTGTGCTCACCCAGGAGTGGCGAGCGCTTGACCTCGGTGATGCTGTCGGACATCTTGATCGGGTTGCCCACCGTGAGGTACTTGCCGCGCTCGGGGTGGTCCACCTCGACCACCGTACCGGTGGCGCGCAGCGAGGGCTCTTCGGCGATTTCTTTCATCGACAAAATCGGTCCGCAGGGAATGTCGAACTGGTTCAGGATGTCCATGGCCTCGAACTTGGTCTTGGTCATCGTCCATTCTTCGATGCGGGCAAAAATTTTCTTGAGGTGCGGCAGACGTTTGGGCGGCGTGGCGTAATCGGGGTGCGCAATCCAGTCTTCCTGGCCGATCACTTTGCACACCGCTGGCCACACTGCCGCCTGGGTGATGAAATAAATATAGGCGTTCGGGTCGGTCTCCCAGCCCTTGCACTTCAAGATGGAACCCGGTTGGCCGCCGCCCGATGCATTGCCCGCACGCGGAACCGAATCGCCAAACGGCGTGTCGGGGTATTGCGGGTATTCGTTCATGGTGCCGGTGCGTTCCAGGCGTTGCTGGTCGCGCAGTTTCACACGGCACAGATTCAGCACCGCGTCCTGCATGGGTGCCAGCACCTTCTGTCCCCGCCCGCTGCTGTTGCGCTGGTAGAGCGCGGCCACAATGCCCAAAGCCAGATGCAAGCCGGTGCCCGAGTCACCGATTTGCGCACCGGTCACCAGGGGTGGGCCGTCATCAAAACCAGTGGTGGAGGCTGCGCCGCCGGCGCACTGCGCCACGTTTTCGTAGACCTTGCAATCTTCGTATTTACCGGGCCCGAAGCCTTTGACGGAGGCCACGATCATGCGGGGGTTGAGCTCCTGGATGCGTTCCCAGGTGAAGCCCATGCGGTCGAGTGCGCCGGGCGCGAAGTTCTCGACCAGTACGTCGCAGGTCTTGATCAAGCGGTCCAGAACCTCTTTGCCCTTGGGGTCTTTGGTGTTGACCGTGATGGAGCGCTTGTTGTGGTTGAGCATGGTGAAGTACAGGCTGTCCACGCCGGGAATGTCGCGCAGTTGGCCGCGGGTGGCGTCGCCTTCACCGGCTTTTTCCACTTTAATCACGTCAGCGCCAAACCAGGCCAGCAGCTGCGTGCAGGTGGGTCCGGACTGGACATGGGTGAAATCAAGAATGCGAACGCCGTCTAATGCCTTGCTCATAAATTATTTTTCCTCAAGATTGCTGTAAATCATTTTTTTGCGGTTTGCGGGTTGAGCATCGTAATGCGTCCACTCTCGGTGCCTGCGGTCTCGTCGATGATGGCGTTGATCAGAGTGGGTTTGCCGCTGGCCACTGCCTCGCGCATCGCCGCACCCAGCTCGGCCGGGGTGTTGGCCACAACGCCCACGCCACCGAAGGCTTGCATCATCATTTCGTAGCGCGCGCCTTTTACAAATACCGTGGGCGCCACATCCGCGCCGCCCGAGCCGTTGACGTCCGTGCCACGGTACACGCCGTTGTTGTTGAAGACCACCACGCAGACCGGCAGGTGGTAACGGCAAATGGTCTCGACCTCCATGCCGCTGAAACCGAAGGCGCTATCGCCCTCCACCGCAATCACCGGCTTGCCGGTGACCACCGCTGCGGCCACAGAAAAGCCCATGCCGATGCCCATGATGCCCCAGGTGCCCACGTCCAGGCGCTTTCGCGGCAGGTACATATCGACAATGCTGCGGGTGAAGTCCAGGGTATTCGCGCCTTCATTCACCAGAATCGCTTCGGGGTTCTCGCGGATCACTTCGCGCACAGCGCTCAAGGCGCTTTGGAAGTTCATGGGCGAGGGATTTTTTGCCAGGGTCTCGGCCATCTTGGCCTGGTTTTTGTCACGCTTGTCATAAACGGCGCGGGTCCATTCGGCAGGCGGTTCCGCCCAGTTCGAGCCCATGCCGGCCAGCAGCGCGTCCACGCAGGAACCCACATCGCCCACCAAGGGCGCGGCAATCGGCACATTGCTGTCCATTTCCGTGGGCGCGATGTCGATTTGGATAAACCGCCGCGTCGTTGATCCGCCCCAGGTCTTGCCCTTGCCGTGCGAGAGCAGCCAGTTCAGCCGCGCACCGATGAGCAGCACCACGTCGGCTTCGGCCAGCACATGGGAGCGTGCCGCCGAGGCGCATTGGCCATGGGTGTCCGGCAGAATGCCTTTGGCCATGGACATGGGCAGATATGGAATGCCCGAGCGTTCCACCAAAGCGCGGATGGACGCGTCCGCTTGCGCGTAGGCTGCGCCTTTACCCAGCAAAATCAGCGGCTTTTGCGCGCTTTTGAGTACGTCGAGCGCACGCTGCACCGCATCGGGCGCGGGAATCTGGCGGGGTGCGGCATCCACCACTTGGATGAGCGAAGCGGCACCGGCCACCGCGTCCATGGTCTGCGAGAACAGCTTGGCCGGCATATCCAGGTACACACCGCCGGGTCGGCCCGACAACGCGGAGCGGATGGCGCGCGCCACGCCCACGCCGATGTCCTGGGCGTGCAGGATACGGAACGCCGCTTTGCACAGCGGCTTGGCAATCGCCAGCTGGTCCATTTCTTCGTAATCACCTTGCTGCAAATCGACGATTTCGCGCTCGCTGGAGCCGCTGATCAGGATCATCGGGAAGCAATTGGTGGTGGCATTGGCCAGCGCGGTGAGGCCGTTGAGGAAGCCGGGGGCCGAAACGGTCAGGCAGATGCCGGGTTTTTGGGTCAGAAACCCGGCTGCCGCCGCCGCGTTTCCGGCGTGCTGTTCGTGGCGGAACGAGATGACACGCATGCCGGCGGTCTGCGCCATGCGGGTCAGGTCAGTGATCGGGATGCCGGGCAGGCCGAAGATGGTATCGATGCCGTTGAGTTTGAGCGCATCAATAACAAGGTGGAATCCATCGGTCTGCGCGGCTTGGGCTTGCACCGCGGTGGTTTCATTCGGGGTAGATGCTGTCATGTTCGATGCTCCGCAATATGAAGACTCCGGTCTATGCCGGATTGCCGATTAATCCCGCCCCGGCCTGGCTGCCAATGGCCGCCGTGACAACGCCGCATTCATGCAACTGTCAACGCAACATGTTAGTGAATTCAGCGCCTGCGGCAGAGAGGGTAAACACCGATCCACCCGATGCAAATCAATTTGGAAACCATGGTATGCGCCCAGCGCGCTTACTGGCAGGCGTCCACCCACTGCCCGCTCGTGAGATGGGCCATTAATGCCGGGGTGATGCGCAACGCGCTGTTGACCGAACCGGCGGCGGGCAGCACTTCTTCGAAGTCCTTCAGGCTGTGGTCCAGATAGACCGGTAGCGCGGTGGCCAGGCCGAAAGGGCAGACGCCGCCTACCGGGTGCCCGGTCAGCGCCTCCACCTCGTCCGCACCCAGCATCTTGCCCTTTCCGAATGCTGCTTTGAACTTGGCGTTATCCACCCGCGCATCCCCGCGCGCGACCAGCAGCAAGACCCGCCCGTCCTGCATGCGAAAAGCCAGAGTCTTGGCAATACGCCCGGGTTCCACGCCGTGCGCCTGTGCAGCCAGCGCGACTGTGGCGGTGCTGACATCCAGTTCGCTGATGTGCGGGTCCAGCCCGTGTTGGGCAAAAAATGCCCGCACCGACGCGATGCTCACGCCCACACCCCTCAGGTGCCGCCCACGTAGGGGTTGTGCTGGCGCTCGTGACCAAACGTGCTCTCGGGCCCGTGGCCGGGGATGAACACGGTTGTATCGCCCATCGGCCACAGCCGCTGCACGATGCTGGAGAGCAGATCGGCGTGGTTGCCGCGTGGAAAGTCGGTGCGGCCAATGCTGCCGGCAAATAGCACATCGCCCACGAAGGCACGACCGATTTCGGGAGAGTAAAAAACCACATGGCCCGGCGTGTGGCCCGGACAGTGACGCACCTGAAGCACGTGTTCGCCCAACGCCATGGTGTCGCCGTCAAACAGCCAGCGCGTAGGCACAAAAGGTCGGGCCGGGGGAAATCCATAGCTGGCAGCGGCCTGGGGCAGGCCGTCGATCCAGAACTGGTCATCCGGGTGGGGCCCGCTGATGGGCAGCTGTAGACGCTGCGCCAGATCGGCCGTGGCCGCCGCATGGTCCACATGGCCGTGGGTGATCCAGATCTGCTCCAGCGTCACCCCTAACTTTTCTGTGGCGGCAATCAGCACATCCAAATCACCCCCGGGGTCGATGATGGCCGCGCGGTGGCTGGTGTCACACCAGACGATGGAGCAGTTCTGCTGAAAAGGCGTGACGGGGATGGTTTGGTAGCGCAGCATAGGCCGGGAGTTTCCCATAAGCGGCTGTCGCGGGCTCGATGGATCCCTGTTTGAAACAGGGCATAGTTCGGGCATGTCCCTCGTCAGCGCGCCATCCGCTTCCCGCCCCCCCACCGTCCAAGACTTTGCCCGAATCGGCGGGTTGGAAGCTTTGTGCCGCGGATGCACCTTGTCGGTTTTTCCCTTGGTCATGTACCGGGCCTGGGGCAGCGCGCAGCTGGTTTCGCAGATCTATTTCGCCATCGGTTTGGTGTCACTGCTGACTGCGCTGACCGTCCCTGCTCTGACGCGGCGTTTTGCCCGGCGGCGGATTTATCTGTTTGCCACCGCGCTGTATGGGGTGGCGGCGTTGGCCGGCATGGTGGGCGGCCTGTGGGTCAATGCGGCGCTGTTGTGCGCGGTGATGGCGGCAGCCATGTCGTTTGTGTGTTTCAACGCGTATGTGCTGGACCACATTGACAAGGCCGACTTCAGCAGGCTGGAGACCTTGCGTTTGTTTTACGGCGGCACGGGTTGGGTGGTGGGGCCTGCCCTGGGCGTGTGGTTGCTGTCAGTCTGGTCGGGAGCGCCCTTTGTCCTGCTGGCCTGCGCAGCCACGGTGATGGGTGTGTTGATAGCGCGCACGCCATTGGGCGACGGGGCTTTTCAGGCAGATGCGCCCGTATCGCTGGGACGTGCACCGCGGCGTGCGCATCCGCTGGCCATCGTGCGGCGCTTTTTCGCGCAGCCGCGCATGGTCACCGGCTGGTTGATACCGGCCATACGCTCCTGCGCCTGGTGGCTGTACTTTGTGTATGTCGGCATTTTTGCCGTGGAGAATGGCCTGGGGGAACAGGTCGGTGGCGTGGCCAGTTCGATTGCCAATATGGGCTTGTTTTTGGCTCCGCTGATGCTGCGATGGATGCGCAGTCGCTCGGTGCGCACGGCCATCCGGGCCGGCTGTTTGGGCGGCAGCGTCTGCTTCTTTCTTGCCACGCTGGCTGCGCCCTGGCCGTGGATCACGGTGGCGGCCTTGATTGCAGGCACCGTTTTTTTGGTGCTGCTCGACACCTCGGCGGGGTTGCCGTTTTTGATGTCGGTCAAGCCGTCGGAGCGCACCGAGATGTCGGCGGTGTATTCCAGTTTCCGTGATGTCTCGGGCATTATTTCGCCGGGTGTTGCCTGGCTGGTGCTGCAGTTTTTTCCCATCGCCGGAGTATTTGCGCTGGGCGGGGTCGCGCTGCTGTGCGCGTGGTGGGTGGCGGGGCAAATCCACCCGGAGCTCGGCACGCCAGCACCGCTGCGCAGCCGGCGCCGGCGCGACCCGTCTTAGCCCGGGCGCGCTACCGCGCATCGGCGCTGTCACTCACACCATTTGTTTGCGCTTGGTTTCAATGCGTCGGCGCAGGTCCGCGATCAGCAGGTCGGCATTGACCATATTGGGATTGACCGCCACGGCGCGTTGCATCAGCTCCAAAGCACGCTCGGGTTGATCCCGCTCGGCCAGCATTTGCGCGTAGCCCGATAGCGCGCCGAAGTGCTTGGGGCTGCGTTTGAGCACCTCTTCACAATCCTGCATCGACAACTCGTACTGGCCGACCATGAAGTACAGCGTCGCGCGCTTGTTCCATGCTTCGACGAAAGCGGGCCGCTTGTTGATGATGTCGGTGAAGATGCGGATGGCTTCGAGGACATTGCCTTCTTGCATGTCGGCGTTGCCTTCGTCGTACAGCAAGTCAATCTCCTTGTCGCCCGTGCGGCCCCACATGCGCCAGATGGTGCCAAGTGCCACATTGCGCAGGCCGGGCTCTTTGTCATGCAAGCGCGGAAGGACTGCGTCGGCGGCATCGGCGGTGCCGATCAGGGCCAACCGGTTCATCGCCTCGAAGCGCCGTTGGGGGTTGCTGTGATTCAGCGCGCGCAGCGCCTGCTGCTGCGTCAAGGGTTCTTTGGCTTGCGCAGCGGGGACTGGGAGCCATGCAGCGAGCAGCCCGGCGATACACAAAAACCGGAATAGAGAGTGCAGCGCGTGCGCCATAGCGGATCTCCTGTGATGATTCTGATCAGCTTAACGCAGGCGGCTCGGCCTGGTCGAAGCCGGGGCTATTTCATCAGTTCCCGCTTGGCAGCCGGCGGCGGCGCATAACCCCCGTGGCGCGAGGTGCGCAGCCCCAAGCGCACCATGCTCTCGCACAATCCAACAGCGCAGGCCAGGCCGTCCAGCACGGGTACGCCAAAACGCTGCGACAGCGATTGGGCCAGGTCCGCCATACCGGCGCAGCCCAGCACGATGGCCTCCGCCCGATCGTGTTCCAGCGCCAAGGCGATTTCGTCTTCGATTTTTTTCAGAGCCTCGGGTTTGGCGTGTTCGAGCTCCAAAACCGGCACCTCGGAGGATCGCACGCGCTGGCATTGGCGGTCCAGGCCATAGCGCATCAGGTTGTGTTCCAAGGCCGGCACTGAACGCCCCAGTGTGGTGACCACCGAAAATTTGTTGCACAGCATGGACGCCATGCGGTAGCCCGCTTCACCGATGCCCACAACCGGCTTGTCGGTCAGGCAGCGCAGCGCGTCCAGACCGGTGTCGTCAAAGCAGGCGATGATCACGGCGTCAAAGTCCTTGGCCTCGCGCACCGCTCGCAAAAGACCGGCCAGGCTCATGGCTTCGTCGTAATAGCCTTCGATCGAGGCCGGTCCGTGGGGCGATGTCAGGGCGACGATGGTTGTACCGGGTGCGGCTACGCGTTGGGCTGCAGCGGCGATTTTGGCCGTCATGCCGGCCGTGGTGTTGGGGTTGACAACCAGAATGCGCATGGTGTTTCAGACTTCCCCGCCCAAATAGGCGGCTTTGATTCGTTCGTCGCCCATCAGGGCCTTGGATTCACCGCTCAGCACGACTTTGCCGGTCGACAGCGCGTAGGTGCGGTTGGAGATGGACAGCGCCATGCGGCTGTTTTGCTCCACCAACAGCACGCTGACCTTCTCATCGCGCGAGATGGCCACGATCGCCCGGGCAATGTCTTGCACGAGCTTGGGCGCAATGCCCAGGCTAGGCTCGTCCAGCAGCAACATGCGCGGCTTGGCCATCAGCGCGCGGCCGATCACCATCATCTGTTGCTCGCCGCCCGACAGGGTGCTGGCTTGCTGTGAAAAACGTTCCCGCAGGCGCGGAAAGCGTTCCAACACGCTGTCCAGCGTGCGGGCGATACCGGCTTTGTCGTCGCGGGTGAATGCGCCCATCAGCAGGTTGTCTTTGACCGACATGAAGGGGAACACCCGGCGCCCTTCGGGCACCATGGAAATGCCTTTGCGTACGATCTCGGCGGTGGGCGTGCCGTCCAGGCGCTCGCCCATGAAATGGATCTCTCCGGAGTGCAGTTTTGCCAGCCCGGTGATGGCGCGCAGGATGGATGACTTGCCGGCACCGTTGGCGCCGATGAGCGCCACGGTTTCGCCTTCTTCGAGGGTGATGGATACGCCTTTGAGGGCGTAAATCTGGTCGTAATAGAGCTCGACGTTGTCGAAGCGGAGCATCGCTGTCATGGCTTACATCCCGATGGCAGCGTCTTCGGCGCCCAGATAGGCTTCGATGACTTGGGGGTTGTTTTGGATCTCGGCGGGCGTGCCTTCGGCGATTTTTTCACCGAAGTTGAGCACCACGATGCGGTCTGAAATTTTCATCACCGCTGGCATATCGTGCTCCACCAGCAGCACGGTGACGCCACGCTCCTCACGTAATTTGCGCACGAGTTGCACCATATGCATGGTCTCGTCGTGGTTCATGCCGGCAAAGGGCTCATCCAGCAGCAGAACGGTTGGTTGCGTGGCCAGGCCGATCGCCATACCGAGCGCCCGCAAATGACCTTGTGGCAGGTTGGAGGCCAGCTCGTCGCGGATGGTGTGCAAGCCCAGGAAATCAATGATGTCATCGGCCGATTGGGCGAACAAGGCTTCATCGGCGGCAGCCAATTGGGTGCCTAGAAAGAAGCCCAGCAGCGACGCGCGCGAGCGCAGATGGTGGGAGACGATGATGTTCTCCCGCACCGTCATGGAGCGGAAGAT